>NZ_JAUBTI010000003.1:86926-198975 GCF_036702415.1 Microcoleus sp. D3_18a_C4
TGCCTGCGTGGAATGCAGTTGAGCTTGATACTCTTGCAACAGTTTCTCAGCTTGTTGCATTTGATCTTGGAATTGTTCCAATACTTCCTGAGTTTGATGCAGTTGACTTTGACACTGTTGCGCTTCTCCCTGAGTCTGTTGAAGCAAAACCTTATACTGTTCCAATTCCTCTCTAGTCTGGTGCAACTGAAACTGAGACAGCTCTAGTTCTTCTGTTGCTGATATTGTTATTACATTTTTATTGCCTCCTGAACCATCATTGGGGGGGGTCATTTCATAATAGGGAGCGCAAACTTTTGCAACTTCCTCTGGGGCTATATGAAAATCACGAAAAGCAATAATGTTTCCGTAGCCGCCGTTCGGATAAAATATTGAATCTGGTTCTAAATTAGACGATTGCAAGTCAAATATCCGCGCTTCTGTGTCAAGTGCATTATCTATCATAATGCTGAAGTTGTATTCGCACTTTTTCAATGCTCTGAGGCACTCCATAGTAGCGTTCAAATACTTTGGAGACCAACCATCTTGACTTGTTTTTTTTGTCCCCGCCCCACCACCATACTCAAACATAACTATATTTGGCAGCCAAGCTTTAGGCAATCCTTCCAATTTAGTAATAACGGTAGACTCCGCACCTTCTATGTCTAGCTTTAAACAAGTTACTTTTTGAGCATTTAAGTTTAACAGTAATTTAGATAAAGTCAATGATTGTACTTCTAGTGTTTCTGTTGAAACACCAAACCAATCGGGTTCAATAGAAGCATAATTACTATCCAATCCAGCAGATTCATTTCCTAAATGAAGCATTTTGGTGCCGTTGACATCTGACAGACAGGCTTCTATCAAAGTGATGCCGTCATATTGGCACAAAACCCGCACTCCCTCGACAGGGAGGGGTTCAACGGCGATAGTTTTAAATCCCAGCATGGAAAACATCTCACAGTAAAATGCAAATGTTCCTACGCCAACATCAATACAAAGGCCCTCTCGTTTTTCGTCTACCAAGGGAAGAACATAGCTTAAAATTCTTTGACAACAAGCTTCAACCCGCATCAGCCATCCTCCTTACTTATGATTCTGATTCCAGAAATTACTATCTAATAAATATTCTATTTTTAACTTCCAATCAGCCTGCGACAACTTACTGCCACAATGGTTTCTCAGAATTTTACCACAAATGAGGGTAATTTTCGCCCGATCGCCCCCAATCAACTCCAAATGAACTTAAGGCGTTGCCTTGCCAAGGATATCAGACTTCAGCCCCTCTGAGGATGTTCCAGCAAAATCAGGTTAAGTTGTCACACACCTCTTTAAACCTTCAGTTACATATATTACTTGCTCTTGTGTGAGATTCAGTGCCGAAGGTAAATTTATACCGAATGGCGATAGACTCAAAGATACCGTATTTTGGGGTTGAAGTTCTGGTAAAACTCCTTGGTACGCTGGTAGAGTGCTGAGGGGATTAAAAAAAGGTCTAGCATCAATACCTTTTTCCTTAAGCCGCTCAATCAACTCTGGTTTTTGAACTCCCAACTTTTTATTCAGAATTGCCGTCACCATCCAGTAGGTATTTTTTACTCCCTCTGCCTCATGGTTCAGATTTATGCCAGAGAAACCGCCTAAAGATTCTTTGTACCAATCAAAAATCTGACGCTTGCGGATGACCAACTCTTCAATCCGCTCAAGTTGAGCTAAACCCAAAGCTGCTTGCATACTGCTCATTTTGTACTTGTACGCCACTTCCGTATTCCAAAACATTTTACTGTGGGGATCTCTGCCATGATCGCGGAGGAACAGACAACGCTGGTAAATATCCTCTCTATCTGTTACTAACATTCCCCCTTCTCCAGTGGTTAAAGTTTTGGAACCATGAAAGCTAAAGGTACTCACTTCACCAAAACTCCCAGCTTTTCTACCCTTATACTCAGAGCCGATCGCCTCTGCTGCATCCTCAATAACAGCTATACCATGTTTTTCTGCAAGTTCTAGAATCGCATCCATATCTGGCATATTGCCATATAAATCGACAATGATCACTGCCTTGGTTTTCGGTGTAATCCGTTCAGCAAAAGATTCAGCAGAAAGACACCAAGACAGCTCATCAATATCTGCAAAAACTGGACTAGCACCCACATAACTAATAGGTGCCGATGTCGCGATCCAAGTAATATCTGGTACAACTACTTCATCTCCAGTTCCTACCCCAAGAGACAGTAACGCTAAATGTAGACCTGATGTACAAGACGGTAAACTAATCCCGTATTTACGTCCCACATAAGCAGCAAAAGCATTCTCAAAGCGATCGTGGTATATATTAGCGTTGTTGTACCAAGCATTAGTAACAGCATCAGTAACATAGTCAATTTCTTTCTGGGTAATCCAAGGCCCAGCAACAGGGATACGTTCCATTTTTTTAATTTTCCACACACTTTAGATAACCGTCAGGTGCAACAGTAATAAGCAATTTTGCTTCGATATTTGTGTCAATTTCAAAACGTTTATTCGTCTTGAGAAATTCCCATACTGCTGTTTTAGGATTGTTGCCTTTTCCCCAGGGTCTATCTTGGAAAAAATTATCAGGCATATCTTCGATAAGTGTATCAAATACGACTAAATAACTGTTTTTAGTAACCAGTGGAGAGTAAAGCTGCAATTCCTTTAAAACATGATCGTGGATATGATTTGAATCCAGTAAAACTAATACCGTCTTTTTGCCTTTAGCAAAATCATAGACCTGGTGTGCTACTTTTTCATCTATTGAAGACCCCTCTATCATTGTGATCCGTTTAAACATAGAATGACTTTCTATTTCTAGACGATTGTGTTGGCGAATGTCAACATCAATCCCTAAAATTTCACCATCTCCGCCAATTAATTCGAGCAGTGAAGCATAAAGTATTAAGGAACCTCCATGAGCTATTCCTGTTTCAATAATCAAATCCGGTTTCACTTCCCAAATAATTTCTTGCATTGCCATGATATCTTGAGGAAATTGGATTATTGGTCGTCCCATCCAAGTAAAATTATATGGATACTTGTGAGGCGAGATTTCTCTAACCCAAATCCGCGACAGTGCCTGAATATCCTGATCTGCCTTCAATCCTTCAATATTAGTAGCCACTTGGGTGAAAAATTTTGCCATCTCGTTCATTTGAGAAACTCCTTCCAATTTATAGTTGTTGGACTAATTACTTTACCACCTTCTTTACCCATATTTGCAATTAAATCTAGGATAGACACATAAGGTGTAAAACCTCCATGTAACTGCGGGTAAGCTTTCTTTTGGTAATTCATATACTCCACAGTAACACCCTCTCGTTCAAATGATTCGTGATCGAGATAGTTTCGTGCCCCATGACCAGTCACATAAATTGTCCCTTTCAAATATTTAACAATCTCCAATACTCTCCGATCGCTTTTCCCTTCTATTCCTATATGTGAGGAGGATAAAAAATTTATATGATTACCTATTCCCAAATAGCTACAAACAGTTTCTATACTTGCTATAGCTAGTTCTGAGATATGAGTATAATCCTTGTTGTAAACTTGCTCAACTAACTTAATCATATCATTTTTATATGGAGCTTGAGCATAGGACTGAGAAAGAAAAGCAAGATGGGAAGCACGCCATTTTTTTTGACTTAGCTCAACCTCTCTAATTTCTTGTCCTAGAGTCAAATTTTGCAAAGGTACGGTTAACCATTGAGAACCTTTATTAGTTTTAATTTGGACTCGATTAACAAAACTTCCTTTGGAGAATTGAACGTCGTTATAATGAACATATATATCAGCCAGTTGAATCTGTTCAAACAAGCCAACCCAAGGAAAAAACATTGGCTGAGAAATTACTATTTTCATGTTGATTATATCTTTAACATCTACCACTTAAATCTAAAAACTTTTCCATTAAAACAATATCTGAAAAATTCCCTTGATTATAAAAATGTTTTTGATAACAACCTACTTTAGAATACCCTAATCTCTCATAAAGACTTATAGCATTCAGATTGTCAGCAAGCACCTTTAAAATTATTTTCCTGATATTAAATATTTCTTCCACATATTTTTCTAACACTTGAATAGCATCTTTTCCATAACCCTTACCTTGTGATGATTGTACCAAACAAATTCCCAACTCCCCAAAACGGTTAATAAAATCCATGTTGACAAGTTGAATATATCCACAAGGATTATTATCAGTTTTTGTTGCAACAATGAAAAACACTGTGTGAGGGTTATTTAGATGATTTGTTAGCCAGTCTTTAACTCTTTGGATTGTATTTGCCTTGGGAAAAGTCATCAACTTAATTTGTAAATCTATATCATTTCTCATCGAAACAAGTAAACTGATATCTGATTCCCAGGGTTCGCGTAAACATATCATATCTCCATTAAGCATAAACACCTCCTTTAAAGATAAAAGTAGTTAAAATTGCAATCTTTCCAAAACTCAATCTGTTCTATGCTTTTAACAGCAGTCGCTGGATTTAGAGCCACATATATAGTATCAATATTTTTGCTAATCTGTTGAGGATCGACAATTGGCTTATCCAATAAGAACTTACCTTGTAGATAAGGATTACGATCAATAAAACACTCTATTTTGCCAATGTCTTTAAGACATGATGCAATAAAAGTACCGTAAAATCCTGAGCCGTATATAGCCGAGGCTGAATTGTTTGTATGTTGCTCTTCAAATACGAGTATTTTTTCAGCAATATTTTGCCAGTACCCAGCCATTTCGTTAACTTTTTCTTGGAAAAAAATTATTTTTTGCTTGTCTAAAAGAACAGATTTTTGCTCATCTGAATCCGAATGACGTGCTACTACTACAAAAGCTCCTGCATGAGATTCACCATCAATATCAATTGAATCAAAACCCTCTTCTTCGAGTAAAAATTTTAAAGAAGTTTCGGAAAAATGATTAACATGATCGACTACTACGAAGTCAGCCGGATTAGTATATACATTGGGAATCACAAAATAGCACAAACCACCGGGTTTTAGTAGTTGGCTAATATTTTTTAGCATTTCTTTTGGGTTAGCAACGTGTTCAAGAGCAAAGAATGAAGTAACTAAATCGAAATATCCATACCAATGTGGTTTGATTGTATAGGTTGCCCAATTCTCAGACTTGACAAACTTGGCCCAAAAAGGAATATACATTTCACTAACATCAAATAAGTGGGGGATTATATCAGGTCTAGTTTGACCTAATTTTTTTAATGTTGCACTTTTGGCGCATCCGTAGTCAAGTATTTTAGCGTGCTGAGGCAAAGATACTTTATCAAGAAGCACTTTCACTTGATGATCGATCCTAAATATTTTTTGCCCATCAAAGACTTTATATAACTGATCTTCCTCTTCTGAATCAATCAAAATCTTATATATCGTATCATAGTATTCTTCCAAATTAGTTATTTCGGTTGTTTGAAGATGACCACAGTTTTCGCAGAAAAATACCTCTGTCTTTTCTGGATATATTTGACACAAAGAAGTGATAGATATATTTCCTGTAGAAACATATACGGGTTGCTTAATAGAGTTTTGACAAACATTGCATTTAGTCATTTTATTTCTCCTTTTGTGCTAGTTAATTTAAAAACAATTCTGGATGTACATTTTTGATGTTTGTAGCTGTAGCAAAAGAACCAGGCCACCCTAGCTTAATTCCTGTAGAATCATTAAAATTAAAGTAGCGCATTTGCATTGACCATCTTGCTCGTTCTCCTGTATTTAATCCCGATCTATGTATAGTAAGAAAATCAATAATAATCAAATCGCCAGGATTACTTTCATGTGATACACGCTCATAACGATTAATTAAATTTTCCTCATTTTCTAAAATTAAAGCATAAGCACCTGATTTTTCTGGATTTTTGGAATCTTTAGTATGAACTCTTACTAAACCATCATGATGCGATTTAAGACAAAAGTCAACAGGCCCCAAAGAATAAGTAACTGGAACTAAACTACTCCAAAATACGAGTCCATCTAAACTACGAAATTGGGCAGGATAATCCTGATGCCAAGGAGCTCTATACTTTTCCTCACAAGGATTGTCAATGCGAATACCATAACCTCCAGCAGCAATACCAGGTAGATTAGTTTGCCTGAGTTGAGAAACTAACTTACAATGAGACTCGGAAGCTACCAGCCTTACGAATTCAGGAATTTGCTTGATAGCATCGTATATTTCCCCGCCTATTTTACGATCAAAATTAATTAAATCTAAATAACCATAATCAAAAGTATCAGGAGAAAATGACAACTGATTGATTGGCAATTGATATTTGTGAATAACTATTCCAATTATTTGATAAATCCTATACTGAATGGGTTCTATTTCTTGTTCAAGGTTGTAAAAAGACTTGACAATAAGTAAGCCATTTTGATTGAATTCGCTCACTTGTTGTTCAGTCAACAAATTATTTCCTTTTATCAAAATAAAGTTCTCCTTGATTGAAGTAAAATTCAGCAACCTTTTAGATCAGTGAAAAACAGATTGGTTGTTTCTATCCACTAAAGGATAAAATTTATCTTTTTCGGAAATAACTAAATCCTGTTTAATCAACCATTTTATCTTAAACTCTGGGTCATCCCATCTTAACCCAGTAGCAGACTCAGAATTATAGAACTCTGACATCTGGTAAAAAACTTCTGTATTATCTACCAAAGTCTGAAACCCATGAGCCATTCCTTCGGGAATATAAAGCATTTTCCGACTGTCAGCAGTTAGCTCGACCCCAATCCACTGCTTAAACATCGGTGAATCTGAACGCAGATCAATAATGACATCATAGACGGCACCCATTGTACACCGAACTAGCTTCGCTTCTTGGTATGGTTTAGCCTGGTAGTGCATCCCCCGCAAAGTACCTTTCTTGAGGTTAAAAGAAATATTGCACTGCACTAGGTTAGGATTCAAACCATGTTCTGCAAACTCCTTTTGACACCAACTGCGGGCAAAAAATCCCCTCTCATCTGCTATGGGTTCTACCTCAATAACATAAGCTCCCTTAAGCTTGGTTTCAGTAAACTTCACCCTATCACCTCCACTTGAGGAATCAGCACCACAAACTTACCTCCCCACTCGCGGATATAATCCATCTGACTTACTATCTCATCTTTAATGTTCCAAGGCAAGATAGCCAAATAATCCGGTTTAGTCTCCCGAATTTTATCTGGATGATATATCGGAATCTGAGTTCCCGGCAAAAACAAACCCTGCTTGTGCGGGCTTAAATCCACCGTATAATCAATCAAATCCGTGCGGATACCGCAATAATTCAGCAGCGTATTAGCCTTCGCCGGCGCACCGTAGCCCGCAATTGATTGGCCCTGGTTTTTGGCATCAATTAGGAAACTGAGCATTTGGCGCTTAGTAGACTTAACCTGTTCGCAAAATCCTACATAAATTTGAATCTGATTTAACCCAGCTTGCACTTCCTTAGCTTTCAGTTGGGAAATGCGATCGCCAACTGCTATACTCTCAAAATCCTCATGCCTCCCGTAAATCCGCAGAGAACCGCCGTGCGTCTGTAATTCCTCCACATCAAACAAAGTTAAACCGTGACTTGCAAAAACTTTCTCAACCGTCAACAGCGAAAAATAAGAGAAATGCTCGTGGTAAATCGTGTCAAACAGATTGCCTTTAATTAGTTGCAATACATGAGGAAACTCCATTGTCAAGACGCCGTTTGGTTTCAGGATAATTTTCATCCCCGCCACAAAATCGTTCAAGTCAGGCACATGAGCCAATACATTATTTCCCAGCAACAAATCAGCCTGCTTTCCTTTTGAAACCAACTCTTTAGCCGTTTGAACGCCAAAAAACTTGACTAAAGTGGGAATCCCTTTTTCCTCAGCCACCTTAGCTACATTTGCAGCAGGTTCAATCCCCAATACGGGAATACCTTTCTGCTGAAAATACTGGAGTAAATAGCCATCATTGCTAGCGAGTTCAACTACCTGACTGGTTTCGTCAAATCCAAAGCGCTCCACCATCAAATCAGTGTAATTCTTGGCGTGCCGCAACCAAGAGTCTGAATAGGAAGAAAAATAAGCATAATCGCTAAAAATGCTATCCGGGGATTCAAACTCTTCTAACTGCACTAAAAAACAATTGCCACAGACATAAGTATGAAGAGGATAAAATTTCTCTGCACAATTGAGATGTTCTTGAGATAGAAAAGCATTCGCGAGCGGCGACATCCCCAGATTTACAAAAGTATACTCCAATGGGTGACTGCAAAAACGACATTTAGATGGCACAGAATTAGCCCCCTTTAAAAGTTTTGAGTTTTGAGTACGGTCAATCACACGCTGATGACACAGGGATTTTCATCCAGCAAAAATTGTTCATACCACTCGATTGTTTCTTTCAACCCGTCTTCTAGAGGATACTTAGATTCCCAATCGAGCATTTTTCGCGCCTTATCTGCCGAGAGATACTGATGTTTGATTTCATTCTTGGCCCGATTCAATACGACTGGCTCTAAATGACTCTTACCCATCAATTTCAAAACATTATCTACCATGCCCCGCACAGAAATTTGCAACTCGTTGCTGAAATTAAATGCTTCTCCCAAAATTTCTTTCCTATCCATGTGCTCAGCCAAATGGAGATAAGCTAAAACTCCATCCTTCACATAAAAATAGTCCCGGATAAAAGTGCCATCACTGCGGATGACTACCGGCTTGTCTCGTAATGCCGATCGAATTGTAGACGGAACGATGCGATTAAAATTCAAGTCTCCGCCGCCGTAAAAGTTGCCGCACCGAGTAATGCACACGGGCAAACCATAACTGACGTAATAAGCCCGACTGATTAAATCAGCACAGCTTTTAGAAACATCATAAGGGTGTTCTCCTTGCAGCGAAGTTGTTTCACTATAAGGCAACACTAGCTGGTCTCCATAGGCTTTATCGCTGGATGCTATGACAATTCGAGTCACACCACCGACGCGGCGACAAGCTTCTAGAATATTCCAAGTACCTTTAATGTTCGTTTCAAAAGTTGCCACAGGCTCTCTATTTGCAACTCCCACAATTGTCTGAGCTGCTAAGTGAAATACTGTATCGACTTCATACTCATTGATGGCTCGTTCTACCGTTGGCAAATCTTCGACACAACCGCGCACGATATTAATTTGCCGATACCACTCTCCAGCATACAGTCGGGATTGGGGAACCAAGTCACGGACTAATCCCGTTACCAAAGCCCCTCTTTCCAGTAACTCAGCCACTAACCAGTTGCCCAAAAGGCCTGTGCAACCTGTCACCAATACCGATCGATCGCGCCAAAATTCACTCATTCCCACACCCTCCAAGGAGCCTCTCCATTATCCCAAAGTTCGTTCAAATATTTATACTCGCGGTAAGTATCCATCGCAAAAAAGAAACCTTCGTGGCGGTACGCCATCAATTGTCCCTGGGCCGCTAACCGCTCTAGAGGTTCCCGTTCGAGAAAACAATCATCCCCGCTCAAATCCTCAAATATGCTGCGGTGAAGTACCAAAAATCCCGCACTAGCCCAGCCATCTATTTGAGGTTTTTCGGTGAATTCCAGAACTTTGCCTTGGTTGTCCACCTCTAAAATGCCATATCGAGATATCGGACGCACTGTACTAACAGTTGCCAGCTTACCGTGAGACTTATGAAAATCCAGCAGCGCCCCAATATCGATATCAGCAACTCCATCACCGTATGTCACCATAAAGGTATCATCAGTAATGTATTTCTCCACACGTTTCACCCGCCCCCCAGTCATAGTGTCCGAGCCAGTTTCCGCCAGTGTCACCTTAAAATCTTGCTCGCGATGCTCCTCGTGATAAGTAATGCAATTCTGGCGGCCCAAGCAAATAGTAAAGTCATTATTCATAGCTTCATAATTCAGGAAATACTCCTTAATCATGTTGCCGCGATAGCCCAAACACACAATAAAGTCCAGGAATCCGTAGTGGGCATATGTCTTCATAATGTGCCAGAGAATCGGACGCCCACCGACATCTACTAGGGGCTTAGGACGAAATTCTGTTTCTTCTCGGAGACGTGTCCCCAAACCGCCGGCTAATATAACTACTTGCATTGTTTCACATCTTTAAAATGGTAAATAATTTTCAGTTCCTAGTTGCCCAGACACAAGCGACTGCCACAAATCTTTTTGAGGAGTCTACCACAAATTTGGGGGATTTTTGCAGATCCCCCCAATGAACTCGCAATGAACTCAAGCCGTTGCCTTCCCAAGGATATCAGACTTCAGCCCTCTGAGGATGTTCCCGCACGCACCAGGTATTATAGATGGTCGATCGCCCCCACGCCCTAAACAATTGAGCTTAACAATAGATATTACCCCAAAAATCAACACAGGAAGACGATCGCACTCAATCGATCGACCAACACCCGCGATCGGGTAAACTAGAAAGGTCGATCGAGTTCTACCCGCGTGCCCTTGACTCAAAGCCCAACTTCTGCATCAGAGTGAAGCACTGGACTCGGCACATACAAAATTAACTTAAACTCGATCGAGGCAGTTCACTGCGATCGCCGCTTAAAAATAATCGTCTCCTCAGCTTGCTTAAATTCTATATCAAACAAGTCAAATACTACCTCTCTCCCTAAAAGAACCTCTTGACAAAAATCTGTTTGTGCCCAAGCTACAGGAGAAGTAAAAATATGACCATCCAACTCCATTTCAATATCTCGTAACAGATATTCAATACTGCCGCCAACTCCCTCAGCTTTACTGATAATCTCTCTAGCAGTTCTACTCAAACCCAAATCTTCACCAAGCTGCTTAGTAATTAAGCTGAGTTCGGCTCCAGAATCCACCAGCATTTCGACTCTTGCGGAGTTTTGAGCTTTTAGATGCAGTTCATATCTTGGCTGCCAATCATGAGCCTTTAATGCCCTCATTCTAACAGGATAAAACCTGACTGGTTCAACAAACTCGCTTTCATATATACGACCGATTACATAACTTAAATTAGGCACATCAGTCGGAATCGCATCCTTCATCTTTCGATAATCGCGATCGTGACTAATCACCCCTTTGTTAGTATAAGCTATCCACTCACCCCGATATTTTTTTAACTCCGATCGATGAGCTTTATACCAATCATTGGCTGTAGGATACTCTGGTTCCATAATTAAATCACTTTTTTGTATTTTAGAAAATTATCTATCGTGGGGTTAATGATATCTGTCGCTACAAAATTTTCTCAAACATAATTTACTTTTGTCGCGATCGGGCTTTTGTATCCCATTCTACTACATAGGGTAAGTTTTGCCCGATCGCCCCCAAGGAACTCCAAATGAACTCAAGCCGTTGCCTTCCCAAGGATATCCGACTTCAGCCCTCTGAGGATGTTCCCGCAAAACCATGTATTATATATGGGCGCTCGCCCCCCAAGCCCGCTTGCCATCGAGCTTAACAATAGATATTACCCCAAAAATCAACACACGAAGACGATCGCACTCATTCGATCGACCTTCCCCGGGCGATCGGGTAAACTAGAAAGGTCGATCGCAGCCTACCCTTGTACTGAGGAGTCAAATCCCAACAGATGTATGAGAGTAGAGAACTATAATTGGCCGACAAAAAATCAACTTAAAGTCAATCAAATAGCAAAAGGATACTCAATGGCAGTAGTAGACCAAGACGAGAACTTGATACTGGCGATCGACCATTCGTGGTCTGATGACTGCGGACTCGGAATCCAAGGATGGATTGTGGGCAAAAAAGAAGGTGTTCTCGATGAAGTCGTAGTGGGCGCGGGCGATACCCTCGTTCCCATCTCCGCTTGGTATCCCCGCCCAGACGTAGCCGCAGCCTACCCGCAATACAATAGCAACCCCAACTGCGGCTTCATTGTCTACCTACCTCGGACTGCAAAACATCAACTTACTTTCCAGGCAAAAGCTCAAGGTGTAACCTACAGCAAAAATGTAACCTTTGCCGGGTCGCAGCCGTCAGTATACGATTTCGCAGCCTTTACCAATGACGACGACGGTATTTTCCTTGATTTTATCAACCTGGTTAATAACAATAATCTCCGGGTTCTAGAAATTGGTTCCCGAATCGTAAGTCCCGGAACCAGCAGCAAAAGATCTTTATTTTCAGGGGCAGCATCCTACACGGGGTTTGACTACTACGCAGACGCTAACACAGATGTAGTTGGGGATGCTCACAAACTCTCTCAATACTTCAGCGGCCAGAAGTTTGATGCCATCTTTTCCACATCTGTGTTTGAACACTTAGCAATGCCTTGGGTAGTAGCAATGGAAATTAATAAGTTGCTAGCAGTAGGTGGAATAACGTTCCACAGTACCCACTTTGCCTGGCCTCTTCACGAAAGACCGTGGGACTTCTGGCGCTTCTCTGACGAGGGTCTCAAAGTTTTATTTTCTCAGGCTCTAGGATTTGAAGTGATAAGATCTGAACTTTACGTTCCTTTACGAATGCACTTAGACACCATGATACAAGGTCAAGAAACACTAACAACTCAGCCGGCATTTGGAGGAGTTGCCATCCTTGCGAAAAAGGTAGCTGAAATTAATTCAGACAAATTTAGATGGGATGTAACGCTAACAGATATTTTGACATCAGAAAGCCATTACCCGAAGCCAAAAGCTTAACTTTTGGGATTGTCCTACTCTTCAACAACCGCCATAATTTCCCCTAATTTTTCCTGAGCCTCAGAAAAATTGGGGTTTAAATATATGGCACGACGATAACACACGATCGCCCGCTCTTGCTTCCCTTGCTGTAACAGAGTATTCCCCAGGTTAAAGTATTCCTCTGCCGTTGTTTTGGGTTCCAAAATCGCGGCCGCATAACAACACTCGACAGCTTCATCTAGCTTGCCAATTTGCGAAAAAATCTTAGCCAAGTTGCGGTAAACGCCAGCAAAATTCGGTTGAATCGCGATCGCCTTTTGGTAACAGGCTATCGCCTCTTGCCACTGTTGCTGCTGTGCGTGAATAGTCCCCAGGTTGGCTAAAGCTGGAGCAAAATCAGGTTGAACTTCCAGA
This sequence comes from Microcoleus sp. D3_18a_C4, assembly GCF_036702415.1. Lineage (NCBI taxonomy): Bacteria > Bacillati > Cyanobacteriota > Cyanophyceae > Oscillatoriales > Microcoleaceae > Microcoleus > Microcoleus sp. D3_18a_C4. Next base: position 99,962 of record NZ_JAUBTI010000003.1, read on the forward strand.
GCGCGAATGTACCAACTCTTTGCCTCATCCAGTTTACCCTGAGCTTGCAAGGCATTGCCCAAAGTCTTGTACGCCGGAGCAAATTTGGGTTGAATCTTTAATGCTTGCTCGCAAACGGAGATCGCATCTTCTAACTTTGCTTGAACTAAATACAACTCGGCCAGTTGATTTAACGGAGCAGCCGCACCCTCCATCTCTCGCAGTTGAGTCTGAGCTTCGATTAGCTGAGACTTGGTGTGTGCGAGTTCTTCCTGACTTTTGTGGTATTGAATCTGCCTAAGTTCAAGCTCTTCTTTGATTGCTTGTAGTTCGTCTTTAACTTGTTGCAGTTTAGCTGTAAATTGCTCAAATCCCCCTGAATTTTGGTGACGTTGGGTCTGAGATTGCGCCAATTCTTCGCGAGCCTCCTTTAACTGAGGCGCCACCTCTTCGCATTCTGCTATTTGAAGCAAAATTCCTGCATCTAGCTCTTCAATTTTTTCGTAGATGAATTCCCAAATTCCCGTGTTCAGCCAATAAAAACCATTAGCCAGCAACATAGAACTCGCAGGTGCTATTTGATTTTTTATCTCTTCTGCTTGAGTGGGTTTAGGTCCGTGAAAATGGATGATTTTTGCTTCAGGACTAAAATGCCAGTAGGATTTCCAATTTAGCTGGATGTCCAATCTCTCCCACTTGTCTTTGAAAAATAAGTTATAAGCTCCTTGGTCATAAGCTAGCTGTAATATTTGATCCAAGTTTTTGTCAATAAAATCATCAAATTCTTTCTGTGTCTTTTGAAGATTTTTGACATTCATGTATAAAACACCACTATTGAAATATTCCCAGTTGTTGGGATCGTTTTCGGGTGTTGCTGCCAAATACTCGCAGGTTACACCCTGCAAATAGTCAACGACATCATGAAAAAACATGACATCACAGTCTGTATATAAAACATACTCATCCGGCATCTCATAAATCTCTACAATTTTGGGAATCTCAATTCTCAAAAATGCACCAAAAGCTACAGTCGAATAGCACGGATATTGAGTTTGCAGTTTCTCGTAATGAGGTATTCTGTGATAGATAATCTTCACACCATTTTTTTGTAGCCAATCTGTCAATTCATTCTCTTCGCCGTCATAAATGCAATATGGTTCTAGCGAAGTATTTTGTTGAGCAGTATAAACTGCTACTTTAATCATTTGCGAATAAATTTCAAAACCAGGACTAGCTTCATTTATTGCAAAAAACCATTTCATCCGGTACTTTTGTTTCTGATTACCTAGAGGAAACTTATACTCAACTTCCTGCAATCGAACTACTCCCAACTTCACGCGAGTTTCATTGGCTAAAACTGCTTGGATTAGCACCTCAGATTCCTGCTGCTTTCCTGCTATTTTCAGCCTAGCCTCGTAAGCGCTATTTGCTGCTACCGGTAATTCTGGATAAGCGCTGACCACATCCGAGCGATACCCGTTAACTGGGATTGTAAGAACAGTTTCGTCATTATAAATAAACTCAACTGCCACAGATCGATCGCTCTTACCCAACACCCAACCTGAGATCAAAATTTCATTGTTATCTACTTTACCGACAGTAGGCGAATCTAGATTAAATCCACGCAGCCATTCCAGAGCTTCAGGGTAAGCCGGTGTAACATCCACAACAGCCAAGATTTTTCGTTGGAGGGGATTTAATTCCTGAATTTTCGGAATTTTTTGTAAGTCTACATCAAACTGCTGAAGCCGATAGTTACTCAGTTTTAGTTGTTGTTCAGTCTGATGGAGTTTAGATTCGGACAAAGCCAACTTCTTTTGAGTATCATCAAGCTCAGTCTGAAATTCCTCTAATTGTATTTGCATCTCGTAAAGCTTAGATTGCAAACGTGACTGTTCCGTTAAAATGGGAGCCATTGGAGATGGAGAAATGATCTTATCAACTGCCTCCCTCAGTTTGGGGACAAAACGCTGTATCGTTAAATCTTCAACCTCATTGCGATCGCTCAAGTCAAACATCCAAGGTCTTGGATCGAGTGTATCTGCTTTACCTCGAAGCATTTTTTCTTGGCTTTCTTGCAAGGAGCGAGTAATATAGTGATTTATACGCAGTTTTTGCACTGAATTTACTGTAGACCAAGGCCCCACTATTGGTTCTTTATTTTCTGTGGTGGCAACTCGATCGTTCAAGTATCTAAAATCGTGAGGTGAATCAGGGCCTATAGCTTCTACAGGACGCACTATAGACTTGATATGCTTGTTAATTTCCCAATCGTTTACGCCTCGCTTAGTAAAATTTTCTATTTGCAAACCCTCTGGTCTAGTTTTGTGACCCGAAGATCCAAAAACCAGCCAATTAACTGCCACTGCTGGAGAATCATAGAATTCCTCTAACACCTCTTTGATGTCGTCCTTTTCAGTAGGAAATAGAAATTCATCCATATCAATAAAAGCTATCCACTCCGAGCCTTGCCTATAGGTTTCTAGACAATGTGCATAAGCTTTAATTTGTCCGGGTATCCACGGCCAATCGTGCCAAATAACTTCGCCTGATTCAATGTAGGGTTGAACAATGTCAAAAGGGTTGTCCGTGCTGTTGTTATTGTATAAATAAAACCTTTCAACACCCACTATTTTATGAAATTCCAACCACTCAATCAAATAGGGAGCCTCATTTTTGAGAATCGCACACACACTAAGTGTGCACTTATTCCTGATATTGTATGGTTGCGGCTGAGGTGTGCGATCCTGACTGGGATTTTCCCGCAGCAACGGCTCGCTATTCCAAGGATCGAATGGAATCAGTTTATTTTTTTGTAAATTCGGCCGTAAGAAAAATTTGCCTCGTTCGTTCAGCATCGCGGCTGCAAACGAGAATGTGCTATTGGAAATTGCCAAAACATCGCATTGGCTCAAAATGTAAAAATCAGGATAAAAAGGCGCTTCTGGCATCTCAACACCCAAATCTTTGACTGTTATTGGGTTGTAATCAGCAAAATCCCCGACAACATTTTCGATTTCATCGCTAGCGATAAACAATACCGGTTTATCCAGAGTTGCCCACAAACCGTCCAACCATTCTCTGTACCATTCATTAGGAGCAATGGCTAGATAAGGAACAATATCTTGAGCCCAACTATAATCGCCGCGCCGCAAATGCAATCCTACAACTGTTTTGCCTCTTTCTCGCAGACGGCCGACAGCTTCTTTCATCTTAGCTTCAACTTCTGACACGGGTTTGAAGAGCGAACAAAAATATTCTTTATGCTGAGCGTAATATTGAGTGTGAAACTGAAAATAGCCTATAAAATCAACGTTTTTGAATGGTTCAGGAGCATTAAGTATTGCTGATTCTGAAAGTTTATAGGGAGTTTCTTGCTCCACAACTTGAGGTAATGGATGAGAAATGGGCCGCTCATTGTGACCAAAAAGATATTGACCGGACCACGCTGGCAACTCAAGTCGCATCCCGTGTTCTTTGGTGTAAATTTTCAAGAAAGCATAGTCAAATATCTGATTGCCAAATCGCGCGATCGCAAATGCTGCCATCGTAATCAGCGGTTTCTTGATGTAGAAAGCATCGCCCCAGTAGGGATGGTGGGTTATCGTCGCCACCCGCTGAAAGCCGTGCAGTTCCAGAAATTCGTCCAACTGGTCGATTAAAGCGCAACCTTCATACAGTTCCTCATAATTAACTTCTGTGTTAATTCCCGCCACATATTTCAACCAGTTAGTTGCTCCTTGCAAAGCCAACAGTTCAGCCCCTTGAATATCTATGTTTAAGATATTAAAGTCATAGGGATTGAGTTGCATTTCTTGCAGCAGCGTGTCAATAGTTTTTGAATCTACTGTAACTTGATGAGTTTCCTGAATGCTTGGGTAAAGTTCTAGATGGCGCTTCAGTTGCAAAATAGAACTGCTTTGATCGATCGAAGTCACCCGCAAGTTTACCGTACCATTTTCATTGCTAACAGCACAGTTGACGGCTTGCACATTTGGCACCCCAGCAATATTAGCTTGCAACCGTTCAAACACAACCGGGTTAGCTTCCACAAACAGCACTTTTTGAACGCCCATTGCTTGATAAGTGCTGATTTCTGTACCCTCGTGAGCTCCAACGTGAATAACTCCGTGTGGCACAATCCCATATTGACTGAAAATTTGTTGCAAGTCGAGCATTCGCAGGGGTTCACCGAGAACATTTTGGCGGAATCGCTCATTTACAGCCAAGAAATTACTGAACTCAAAATTTTCATCCTCTGGCAAAAAGGTGGGTTTGTACTCTAATCTATCTGGGAGAATCTTAAAAATTGAATAGCGGAATTTTTGCAAATACTCAAATGCTTCTTTCAAGCTCGTTTTAGCATCTCGATAAGTTCCTCCATATTCAAATTGCAGATAATCTATTCTGCCTGTTTCTATAAAATATTTAGCTCCATAAATAACATCTAATTCGCTACCACCGGCATCTATTTTGAGAAAATTAATTCTCTTAATGCCGTGGCGCTGACAGTAATTGTCGATATTTGTCGTCAAAACAGGTATTTCTTTTGGCCGATTCAGCCATCCTTGTTTTTCCACATCGAATCGGCGGTAAAAAGTGCTCAATAATGGATTAGCTTCGTAATAAAAAAATGTCTTAACTTCTTCCTTATGCGCCACTCCTAAATTATTGAAAATTACTTGTTTTTCTACGTTCTTAATCAGGGTTTTATAAACGTGAGGAATTGGTTCAAATAAGTGAATTTCTACGTCAAGTCCTTGATTCAAAACTTCTGCAGTCCAATCCCCAGCATTAGCACCTACATCAAAAACCACATTACCGGCCTTAATAAATCTAGCGATCACTTGGGTCTCACCACTACCTTGAAAGGTGGTATTTATTATTTTTTCTGTGTCTTTCTTCTCTTCTGGATGCTTGGGCAAGGCAGTAGCTACCCGGATTTCACCTGTTCGCGAAAACTCTTCCCATGCCTTAGTATTAGCATCTTGACAAAACTTAGCTATAACTGATTTTGCTTCTTCAGGCACGGAAACTATGGCATCTTCAAAAATAACGATATATCTGCTTGTTTTCGCCGATAGTGTAGCGATTACTTCATTAAGGCTCGGCCACTGTTCTATACGGTGAGGACTTGGTGGGGGAGACAAAAACAATCGGGCATCGTCTATCAGGATAAAATGTTCGCATTCAGAATTATTGATTATTTGCAATTCTTCAAGCAGCGGACATTCATCATTTTCTCCAGCAGTGCCGCCGCCCATCCAATGAGCATCTAACCAGAATAGAGCAGGCTCCTTGAGTTGAGGGACAACTAATTTAAGCTGCTCTTTTGTATGACCCCACAAAAATTCTATATTTTTTACATGGCTGTAAGCACTGGATGTAGATTCATATATGTGCTTAGCAAATTCTATTGTGAATACCTTTTGAAAATGCTCTGCCGCCCACACAGATGTGCTGCCTTGAAAAGTCCCCGTCTCTACAAATGTTGGCAAATTATATTCATTTTTCAGCACCAACATTAGCTGTTTGCAATCTCCCAAACCCATCTCAATTACTCCTATACATTTTTTTTCAAGAGATAACTACAGTCTCTCTCTACCCTGTTGTTTTGGCAGTGTTTAGATATCAACATATCTTGGCTGCACATCGTGAGATTTAAAATACCTCATCCTGACAGGATAAAACCTAACAGGCTCAATAAACTCGCTTTCCAATATGCGACCGATTACATAACTCAATTTAGGTGTATCAGGGGGAATCCCGTCCTTCATCCGATAATCCCGATCGCAACTAATCACCCCTTTGTTAGTATAAGCGATCCACTGACCCCGATATTTCTTCAACTCACGGCGATTGGCCTTATACCACTCCTTAGCCGTTGGATATTCTGCCTCCATATTTTCACCTCATACTTTTCCCTCAAATCATCCTCGCCTCCACCATCATCCGCACCACATCAGGCATCTTATACTTCGCCTCCCACCCCAACTTTTGCTTCGCCTTAGCCGGATTTCCCCTCCCAACTGCAATCTCCGTCGGTCTGTAAAGACTCGCATCGGTTACTAAATGTTCCCGCCAATCCAAACCCGCAGAAACAAACGCTGTCTGCACAAACTCTTCCAAAGGATAACTTACACCCGTGGCAATTACATAATCGTCCGGTTCTTCCTGCTGCAACATCAAATACATCGCCTCCACATATTCCGGCGCCCAACCCCAGTCCCGCTGCACTGAAATATTTCCCAAATGCAGTTTTTCCGAACTACCCGCAACAATTCGGCAGACAACAGATACAATTTTTTGGGTGACGAACCTCTCCGGCCGCAGCGGCGACTCGTGATTGAACAGAATACCAGAACACGCAAACAAATTGTACGCTTCCCGATAATTCGCTACTTCCCAAAATGCCGTTGCTTTCGCTACCGCGTAGGGACTTCTGGGGCGAAAAGGCGTATTTTCATCCGCTGGATTGCCTCGGGTATCCCCAAAACATTCGCTAGAACTGGCATTGTAAAGTTTAATTTTCCCGCCTGTAAACCGAATTGCTTCTAAGAGATTCAATGTGCCTGTGGCAATGCTTTCGAGGGTTTCTACGGGCTGTTCAAAAGACAGACCTACGGAACTTTGGCCTGCTAGATTGTACACCTCATCTGGCTCAATTTTCGCTAGAACCTGTAAGACGCTGCGAAAGTCGTTGAGAGACATGGATTCTAGTTTTACTCTGTCTCGGATTCCCAAACGCGCCAGGTTTCCGAAACTAGAGATTTGGGCGTCCCTGGATGTGCCGCAAACTTCATAACCTCGATCGAGCAACAGTTTAGCTAAATAAGCTCCGTCCTGACCTGATATACCACAAATTAGCGCTTTTTTCATATCAGATTTTGTGGGCAAAACTACACCGTAGCTGTTGCTATTTTTCCAGGTTTTTAACTTTTATAGTCGGAATTTTTATTTTTTTAATGTTTGGGATTTTCCGAGAACTTAACCAAAGCAATTTTAAGCGCTTACTAGGAACAAACAACAAATTTATCATCAAGCAGAGCCGAAAGCCCGATCGAAGTATTATTGCAAAAAGTTCGATAGCTGGGAGTAACAGCATACGGATATCCTAGGGACACCGCACTGCCGTCTCCCACGGATATCGGGTAGGGACACCGCACTGCCCATAGGTATCAACTTAACGTACCACCCATAGTCCGACCGGGGTTGAAACCCCTGCCTCAAAGCTAAAGTCCTCTGAAGAGGACTAAAAAACTCATTAGTCCTCTTCAGAGGACTTTAGCTATTAGACAGGGAATTCATTCCCTGGCGGACTAACGGGTGGGCGGGAGGACTGGTGGACAAAAAGCTTAAGTTGACACCATTGCCCACTGCCGTCTCCCTACCATATTTCATCTTCTACTCGCCAACTATCGGCTGCCAAAAGTCTCTACCGCTGGAAAACAGAAATAACCAGTCAGCTAGAAATCGACTCAAAAGTAAAAAATATCAGCATTTTTTAGCTTCTGCCGAATGACTAATGCCTTCTACCTTCGGATTAAGCTTCCCACCTTTGGGCGACCAATTCAGCCAAGTCAACCACCCGCTGACTGTAGCCCCACTCATTGTCGTACCAAGCCAAAACCTTTACCATGTCGCCATCCATCACCAGCGTTAAGCTGGAATCCAGAATCGAAGAAGCATCACTTCCGCGATAGTCGCATGAAACTAAAGGCAAATCGTTGTACTCCAAAATCCCTTTCATGGAGCCAGAGGCAGCTTCTTTGAACACTTGATTTACTTGCTCGGTAAAAGTCTTTTTCTCTACCTGAGCCACAAAATCAACTACCGACACATTGGGAGTCGGCACGCGCATGGCGATACCATTTAACTTGCCCTTCAATTCTGGAATCACCAAAGCCACAGCTTGGGCTGCTCCGGTAGAAGTCGGCACAATATTCATTGCTGCCGCCCGGGCCCGCCGCAAGTCGCGGTGGCTGGCATCCAGCAAGCGCTGGTCCCCAGTATAGCTGTGGGTAGTGGTCATCATGCCTTTGACGATGCCAAAATTTTCGTGCAGCACTTTCAGTACAGGAGCTAGACAGTTAGTAGTACAGCTAGCATTGCTGATGACTGTGTAGTCACTGTGCTTGTAGTTGTGGTGGTTGACTCCCATCACATAAGTGCCAACTTCAGAACCCTTGCCGGGAGCGGTAATTAGCACTTTTTTAGCGCCGGCAGTGATATGCTTCGATGCACCAGCTTGGTCAACGAAGACGCCGGTCGCTTCAATAATCAGATCAATACCCCAATCTTTCCAAGGCAAGTTTAGCGGGTTGCGATCGCTCACGCATTTAACTGTCTTCCCATTTAAGGTAATGGAATTTTCATCCGCACTGATGTCCACATTCTTCAACGTTCCCATCATGGAATCGTATCTGAGCAAGTGAGCATTACTTCTGGGATCGGAAGTGTCATTAATAGCTACCAACTCTAGCTGGCTGTTTTCTCTGCCCAACCAGCAGCGCGCAAAACTGCGCCCGATACGTCCAAAACCATTGATCGCGACTCGAATCACTTTAGTACCTCCTAACGATGGCAGCCCTTAGCTTAGGCTTAAATTTTGGAAAAATTTAAGAATTGAGTTATGAGACAAGATCATATCGCAAAGGTCGATCCTTTATAACTTTTTGTGTCGATCAAAAAAACCTGAACTTTTCTAGAAGGCTGAAATTGCAAGGCAGAAGGCATTAGGCTTTCTGCCGCTGGTTACTGGTAAAGCTGATGGGCTGCAATATAAGTCCCGACAACTTCCGGGACTAAGTAGCGGAGGTCGAGCCTTTCGGCGCAGCAGCGGCGGATGTGGCTCGACGAAATCTCGATCGCAGCCATCGAAAGCACATCCCAGCGCATTTCCACGTCCAAAAGAGCCATTTGTTCGGCAACTCGTCGGCCCACAGCAGTCGCCTGAACCTGCATCCTGCCCCCCCCGGAATCGAGGGGTTTTCCACCCGGACAATCTCCCCACTCGGACAGTCCCCCAATCTCCCCGCTTTCTGCTGTCACTCGATCTCCGTGACTCGGACGTGGGGCCACCAACCAGTCGCACAACCCGGCCATTTCGGCGCACCGGTGCCATTTGGGAAGAGTAAGGAGTGCGTCACTACCAATAATCCAGTACCAGCGATGATCGCCGGGATACAATTTTTGCAAATACAGCAGGGTGTCGATCGCAAAACAACTGCCTCTGGGATTTGCCGACCGCGGCGAAATTACGAAGTCTGGGCGATTGGCGATCGCCAAAGCCAGCATTTCCCGCCGCCGCTCAAAACTTGCCAAATCCAGGCGCCACTTGTGAGGAGGAGAGCGATCCGGTACCCAAATGACTCGATCGAGAGCAAATTGACTCGCAGCCGTCTCGGCTACCAAAACGTGACCCCAGTGAACCGGGTCAAAAGTCCCCCCCAAAATCGCTATTTTCCCCATATTTCCCCAAAATCAGGATTAATACAGACATCGCGCCAATTTTATGTTTATACACTTTTAACCGTAAACTCTATCGCTTTTCGACTTATTCGACTAACTGCATAACTTGGTATATATACAATTAAGTGAGAATACATATTATCTATAGTTGAGTTGCGATCGTGTCAATCTCTGACTTTCAAGAAAAAATAACCGTAGGAGTAGATAAATGACTACAAAATGAGCGAAATTTTGTTGTTCGTGGTAGTGTTTGTAAATCCTTATGGGTTTTACCCTCAATCTTGGTAGAAAGGTTGTGGGGCTTTTGCTGCCGTATCCCAGCACAGCAGGCGGATAGAAATAGAAAGAATGCAGGAGTATGCAACCACCCAAAATTAGTCTATTGGCACAGGCCCCAGACCCCGTTTTCTCTTACCTGCAATTTTCGAGCTGTGACTGTTCCGGAAAACTACTCGGTACTAAGTCATATAGGATACAAGACAAACATCTCTACAAGTCCCTCAAATCTAGGGACGCGCAGAGAATTTTGTACAAAATCTCTAGCGAACTGTATCCTGAAAAAACAATTCTTGATATGATATCGCGTGTTATTGGCGTGGTGTGGTGTGTGAGGAGCAAAGATGCCGAGTTCTGTTGATTTTAGCGGTAGACCATTTCATTTCATCGGCATTGGTGGGATTGGGATGTCAGCCCTTGCCTACATTCTAGCTAAACGCAAGTTGCCTGTGTACGGCTCTGATATTAAATCGAGTCACATAACCGAGCGCTTGCAAGGAATGGGAGCTCATATTTTTTGGAGTCAAGACGCCAGCAATTTTGAACTATTTCAAACGGCCCTTAACGGTAGCAGTCCCGACTGCGGGCAACAGGAAAGGGCAGTATCCTCGGCAGTGGGGGGTACGGTAGGGACTTCTGTCGCGACAGCCAAAGCTGTCCAATTGAACGGCAACGGTTCAAGCGCCCAAGCAATTCCGGGATTGCCTCAAGTAGTATGTTCGACGGCTATTCACCCAGCCAATGCCGAATATAGAGCTGCTTTAGATTTGGGCTGTCCGATTTTTCATCGATCGGATGTGTTGGCAGCGTTAATTCAAGATTACCAAAGCATAGCCGTAGCCGGGACTCATGGCAAAACTACTACTAGCAGCTTAATCGGCTTCATGCTGATGGCTGCGGGTCTAGACCCGACCATCGTAGTAGGAGGCGAGGTAAATGCTTGGGAAGGCAATGCCCGTTTGGGGGAAGGCCCCTACTTAGTGGCCGAGGCTGATGAATCTGACGGTTCTCTCGTTAAGCTGGTAGCCAAAATTGGCATAGTAACGAACGTGGAACTGGATCATCCAGACCATTACGATACCCTTGACCAGGTAATAGACACATTTAAGGTGTTTGCCCAAAACTGTCAAACCTTGGTGGGCTGCATTGACGACCAAATCGTCAAAGACTGCCTTCAGCCTGATGTCAGTTATAGTTTGCAGCCGGATAGCGGTGCTGACTACACGGCATCGGGCGTGGAGTACGGGGCCGAAAGTACCAAGGCTCGGATTTGGGAGCGAGGAGCTTTCCTGGGGGAAATGGAGTTGAAGTTGCTGGGTACACACAATCTCAGCAATGCACTAGCTGCGGTAGCAGTAGGCCGATTGTTGGGGTTAGAGTTTTCGGCGATTGCCAAAGCGATTGCTGGCTTTGAAGGAGCTCGCCGCCGTTTTGAGGTGCGGGGTTTTCACAATGACATCCTGTTTGTGGATGACTACGCCCACCATCCTAGCGAAATTCGTGTCACCTTGGCGGCGGCTCGCTTGCGTATCGAAGGTAGCGAAAAAAATCCTAAATCCCGAAGAGTGGTTGCAATTTTTCAACCCCACCGTTACAGCCGGACTCTGACATTTTTACCAGAATTTTCTCAATCTTTTGGGGATGCTGATTTGGTTGTGGCTTGCGATATTTATAGTGCTGGGGAACCGAATTTAGGAGAGATTAGCGGGCAGCAGGTTGCTGATTTGATTGCTAAAGAAGGCCGAGAGGTTGAGTTTGCGCCTTCCCTGGAGTCAGTCACTAAGTTTTTAACCCAAAATCTGCAACCGGGGGATTTGGCTCTGTTTTTGGGTGCTGGTAATCTGAATCAGATTATTCCAGAGGTTATGGCTTTTTATCAACAAGCCGATCGCCCCGATTAGCTCGCGAACTGAGTAGAGTCGATCGACATTATGGCGTTGCACGTTGGGCCGAAACTTCTGTCGGACGGCTCGCTCAAAGGGGCGACATAAGTTAGCTAAATGGATTTTAAACCACGTCTTCGAGCGAAGGTATTTTTAAGGATTTTCAAGATGGTGACTATCTCGAATGACTCCTCTGTTAAGGACAATCGGCGAGTGTATTCTCCTATTTCTTTGCGGGGAACTGATTGCAAGATTAACTCCCAAGTTTCGCTGGCGGGCCTGACTTCCTTCCGAGTCGGCGGCCCGGCCGAGTGGTACGTTGCTCCCCGCAGTATGGAGGCTTTGCAAGCGAGTTTTGCCTGGGCACACGATGAAGGGATGCCGGTGACTCTGCTGGGTGCAGGTTCTAATTTGTTGGTGAGCGATCGGGGTTTGTCCGGTTTGGTCGTCGGCACTCGCTACCTGAAACAGGTGAATTTTAACCCAGAAACAGGTCAAGTTACAGCGGGGGCAGGGGAGTCAATTCCCCGCCTTGCTTGGTTGGCGGCTAAACGGGGCTGGAAAGGTCTAGAATGGGCAGTCGGCATACCGGGCACCGTGGGAGGGGCTGTGGTGATGAATGCAGGCGCTCATAGAGGCTGTACTGCTGATATTCTGGTCAACGCTCGCGTCCTATCCCCTGGTGGCAAGGTGGAAATTCTGACTCCCCAAGAGTTGGAGTACCGCTACCGGACTTCGGTGCTGCAAGGGGGCGATCGGCTAGTAACAGAAGCGACTTTCCAGTTACAGCCGGGATTCGACCGATCGCAAGTAATGGCAGAAACTAATGCCCATTTCAGCCAGCGGCGGACAACTCAACCTTACCATCTGCCTAGCTGTGGCTCAGTCTTCCGCAACCCCGGCCCCAAGACTGCCGGTTGGTTCATCGAACAAGCGGGACTGAAGGGATATCAGATCGGAGGCGCACAAGTAGCTCAGCGCCATGCTAATTTTATTCTTAACTGCGGGTCGGCAACGGCCAATGATATTTTTCAAGTGATCCGCCACGTTCAACAGCAAGTCGAGCAGCGGTGGTCGCTGTTGTTGGAGCCAGAAGTTAGAATACTGGGAGAGTTTCCCTTCTAAGGCATCATTGAAGTAATACGGAAACGGCAGACTGCCAGCCCACACACCATCACAAAGTAGTTATGACAAAATCAGGACAAGGATTTGGCTTCGGCCTGGGCAAAATGAAAGAACTGACTGAAGCTTTCAAAAAAGCTCAGCAGGTTCAAGAAGGAGCTAAAAAGCTCCAAGAAGAGTTGGATGTCATGGAAATTGAGGGAACAGCAGGCGGCGGCTTGGTCAAGGTTTTTCTCAGCGGCAACCAAGAACCCCGCCGCGTGGAAATCTCACCGGATGCCCTCGGTGAAGGTGCTGATGTGGTTTCTGAACTCGTCACTGTGGCGATGCAGGATGCTTACACTAAGTCTACGATGACGATGCGGGAGAAAATGGAAGAACTCACCGGTGGACTAAATCTCCCCGGTTTCGGTTAGTCATTAGTCATCAGTCATTAGTCATCAGTCATTAGTTGTTAGCTATCTGTGTTTAAAAAGGAAGCTAACAACTAATGACTGATTGATTTGTCTGAAGCACAAAACGTTGGGAAAAAGGGGAAAGGAAAAATTTTCTTTCTTCCTTCCCATTAAAAATTACCAATTACTAATTATCAATTTAATGTCTTATAAATTATTGTTTGTCTGCCTCGGAAACATCTGCCGATCGCCCTCAGCAGAAAATATTATGAATCACTTAATTGAACAAGCTGGTTTGAGCGATCGCATCACCTGCGATTCTGCTGGAACTGCTAGCTATCACATTGGCAGCCCCCCTGACAGGCGGATGGCATTGGCGGCGAAGAAGCGAGACATTGAATTGCTAGGCGAAGCCCGCCAATTTACCAGGAAAGATTTTGAAAATTTTGATTTGATTCTGGCTATGGATCGGGACAATTATCGCAATATTCTTGCCCTGGATGCGGCTGGAAAGTATAAAGATAAAGTGCGACTGATGTGCGATTTTTGCCAGAAATACGACCTTAAAGAAGTGCCAGATCCTTACTACGGTGGCCCGGAGGGATTTGATCGAGTAATTGATTTGCTGCTGGACGCTCAAGCGGGTTTGTTGGAGTACGTTATCAATCAGGAAAAATTAAGAATTACCAATTAACAATTACCAATTACCAATTACCGACTAAATGATGTTCCATCGCAAAGCGAACGAGTTCTGCACGGTTGTTGCTGTCGGTTTTTCTGAACAACCTGCTGACGTGCTTTTCGACAGTTCGAGGACTCAGGTGGAGTCGATCGCCTATTTGAATATTAGAAAGACCTTCTGTTAGCAACTCTAGCACTTCTCGCTCTCGCTGAGTCAAACTCGGAGCATTTTGGCTGGGAGATGGGCGTGAAGCGGAGCTATCCCGTAGGGAATCGCCTGTGTTTGACTTTTGAGTAAAAAAATCCGCTTCTGGCTGGCTGTTGGCTCTGCTGCGTGCCTCTGTTGGCGTCGGTTCAGGTTTTGGGGAATGAGACGGTGCCTGAGCGATTAGAGCGTAGCGATCGAGCAAAGAGCGAATTACCGCCCCCAATTCTTGGAGTTCAAAAGGCTTAGCCAGATAATTGTCGCACCCCATCTGATAGCCGCGAATCCGTTCCTGCGTGCTCGTGCGTTCCGTCAAAAAAATCACCGGCAGCAAGCGGAAAGCGGGACGAGTCCGAACTCGCCGCACAAATTCGTAGCCATCCATCTCGGGCATTGTAATGTCGGTAACAATCAAGTGGGGCTGAAATTCCTCTACCAAACCTAAAGCTTCTTTGCCATTCTCAGCAGGGATTACAGAGTATCCGGAAATTTCCAGATAATCGGTAATCGACAAGCGAGTCGCGAAATCGTCGTCAGCAACCAGAATGGTCAAGGGCATGAGGGGAATTTAAAAATTAAACATTAAAAATTAAAAGTGAAATTAGTCACTTTTAATTTTTAATTCTACTGTTTAATTCTGTTTTTGACACTCCCTGACCTAAAGGACAGGGATTCTTAATTCAGCGACTGACCTTAAAATGTTGCGTCCTTTCGGCAATACTCAAACTTTTTAACCGTAGAAAGCCTACCAATTAACGAGCCCGATTCGCAGTCACCCGCCTAGGGTCTATCTCCAAAAGCGTACTAGGATATTCACCTAGAGTTCGGGTATGCCCTACCCTACTTAACAAGACTAAATAGTTTGTTTCTCTGGTTAAAGGAACTGTGTTAAGCCCCTAGCTGTTTATAGAGTTTTCGCCGCTCTTTGTCCCCCGGTTTACGCGCCAAAGTGTGTCGTTAACTGTTTTTATACACTCCGGGCGAAGGAGTTTAACCTTGACTACTCTAGTATACTAGAAATTGCCTCACTTTTAGGAAGGGATTTAAGAAATTAAAGCCGTCCTAGAAGGACAGGGTTTTAGACCCCATTTCGTTGATAACTTGCTGTTAAAGTAGCAGGCTGCCCTAATGTTCCCTCCAAAGCTACGCCGCGCCCGTTGGCTGCCAAATGTCGCAGAGTTTTGTAAATTGTCTCGATTTGCTCTGGTTTTCCTGATTTTTTAGCTATTTCTGCGACAGAAAGAGGTTTTTGGGCGTCTTTGAGCACTTGCAGTACCCGTTGCTGCAAGTCCAATACAGCAGCGGCTGCTTTTTTGCCTGCTTCAACCCCTGGCTGGTGATAGGCATTGACATTCACCAAGGAACCGTAAAAACCTACGGCTCTTTCGTAGAGGGCGATTAATGCTCCTACTGTCCGAGGGTTGACTTCGGGAATTGTGACAGTAATGGAATCTCGGTGATTTTCGTACAAGGCTTGCCGAGTTCCCTGCAACAAACCAGACAAATAATCTCCCGAAGTGACGCCGGTTTCTACTTCTGGGGAAATGCCTTGCCTGTCTTGCAAAACTTCGATAAATGTTAGGAAGAAATTCGGCACCCCGTCTCGCAGTTGCTGGACGTAGGCGTGTTGGTCGGTGCTGCCTTTGTTGCCGTAAACTGCGATTCCTTGATGAACTGTATTGCCGTCTAAATCTTCCTGTTTGCCGATCGATTCCATGACTAATTGCTGCAAGTAGCGGCTGAACAATAGCAGTGAATCTTTATACGGCAAAACTACCATATCTTTTTCGCCACGTCCGTTGCAAGCAAAATACCAGGACATTGCTAACAGGGCGGCGGGATTATTTTTAATGTCGGGAATTCTGCTAGCTTCGTCCATGACTTTAGCGCCGTCGAGCATCGCCCGAATGTCGATGCCTTGCAAAGCTGCGGGCAAAAGTCCTACTGCTGACAATTCGGAAGTGCGTCCTCCCACCCAGTCGGCCATTGGGAAGCTGCCAATCCAGCCTTCGGATTTGGCTAAGTTGTCTAGTTTGCTGTCACATCCAGTGATGGCAACTGCCTGTTTGGCGAAGTCGAGTTTTTGGGCGGCGAAGGCTTTTTGAACTTCGATCATGCCGTTGCGGGGTTCGGGGGTGCCGCCGGATTTGGAGATAGTAATTACTAGGGTGCTGGCGAGTTTGTCTTTGATTTTGTTGAGGACTCGATCGATCCCAGCCGGATCTGTGTTGTCGATAAAATGTATTGCTAGGGGCGGAATGTCTGGGGATAAAGCTTCGGCGACAAATTGGGGGCCCAGGGCGGAACCACCGATGCCGATCGAAATTATGTCGGTAAATTGCGGAGCAAAGGGCGGTTTAATATCGCGGTTTTGAACTTTCTTGACAAATGCTTCGACTTGTGCTATCCCTTCAACTATTTCTTGTTTTAATTCTGGAGTGGGAGCTAAATCGGGGTTTCGCAGCCAGTAGTGGCCCACCATGCGGTTTTCGTCGGGATTGGCGATCGCACCTGCTTCTAAAGCTGCCATGTCTTTGAAAGCTTTGTCAAATTTGGGCTTCAGTGCTGCTGCGAAAGCGTCGTCGAATCCCATGCGGCTGATATCGAGGTAAAGTCCCAATCCAGAGTGATAGTAAAGCCAGTCTTGATAGCGTTGCCAGAGTGCTGCGGCGTCCATAGGAATTCTCTACAATTTTTTTAATGTTCGATCGGCGTCGTCAGGAATCCACCAATTGTAGTTTAAAACGATCTGATGTACGGCTTTTGCAGAATCCTAATAAATTTAAGCATTAATCGTCTGAAGGCAGCCGGAACAGAAGGCAGTCAGAGCATTCGGCAGAATTAAACAATAAAAATATGACTTGGGCAACAGTCTTAGTAGGTAGATCCCCCATTAATGGCCACACCCCATAGATAGATCGAAGTGGCACAGAGATTTAACTGTGGTCGGGGTTGGCGTTTGGGCCCTGGTTTGACAATATTCAAATTCGGGCGATCGGGATGTGTAAAATAGGCATTGCGGTCAGGTTAAATATACTTTTAGCTGTCACTCAATAATCGGCTAAAAATATAGTTAACAACAGTCAACTATCTGAAGTGTAGTATAATATACAGATATTAGAATTTAAGTGCGATCGACTATGCTTGCTCTATCTCCCGAATTAAAAGAAAGGTTAGCAACTCCGCTCAAAATCGGCGATTTTGAAGTTAAAAGCCGCGTCCTGCAATCGCCCTTATCCGGCGTTACCGATTTGGTATTTCGCCGCCTGGTGCGCCGCTACGCGCCGGATTCGATGATGTACACGGAAATGGTGAACGCTACGGGTTTGCACTACGTGAAGCAACTGCCGAGAATTATGGAAGTTGACCCGAACGAACGCCCGATTAGCATTCAATTGTTTGACTGCCGGCCGGATTTCTTGGCAGAAGCGGCCCAGAAAGCAGTGGCCGAAGGAGCGGATACTGTTGATATTAATATGGGCTGTCCGGTTAACAAAATTACTAAAAACGGCGGCGGTTCTTCGCTGCTGCGCGACCCGGAAACGGCCGAGGCAATTGTGCGGGCTGTGGTGGAAGCGGTAGATGTTCCTGTCACCGTTAAAACTAGAATCGGTTGGACAGACAAAGAAATTAATATTTTGGAATTTGCGAAGCGGATGGAAGATGCGGGAGCAAAAATGATTACCGTGCACGGCCGAACTCGATCGCAAGGTTACACCGGCCCGGCAAAATGGGAGTGGATTCGCCGAGTGAAAGAAGTTTTATCGATTCCAGTTATTGCTAACGGGGATATTTTTTCAGTGGAAGCAGCGATGCGATGTCTGGAAGAAACGGGCGCGGATGGAGTGATGTGTTCGCGGGGAACTTTGGGCTATCCTTTTTTGGTGGGAGAAGTTGATTATTTCTTGAAAACTGGTGAAGAAAAGATAGCTCCGACACCAATTGAACGCCTCGAATGTGCTAAGGAACATTTGCGGGCTTTGTGGGAATATAAAGGTGAAAGCGGTGTTTGCCAAGCGCGCAAGCACTTAACCTGGTATGCTAAGGGTTTCCCCGGCGCTGGGGAATTGCGGGGCGTGTTGGCTGTGGTAGAAACGGTGGAACAAGGTTGCGATTCGATCGATCGGGCGATCGAGCAATTGCCCGCAAGTTGAAATAAACTTAGATATTGCACCATTGTTAATAAGCCTTTCACGGGCGGGTTCTCCTGCCCAACCCCTACTTCCCAAAATAAAATCTAATCTTTGTGGAACAGGCATCTTGCCTGTTCTTGAGAATGGTGCAAGCTAAAATAAACAAAACCCGCCTCTGCGGGCTAAGATTTAAGACACAGTTAAAAATTTGTGTGTGGGGGAAAGCATGGACTCATTAAAAGGGCGAGATTTATTAAGTCTGGCAGATTTAAGCATTGACGAATTAAATTATTTGCTGGATCTAGCAGCCAGTTTAAAATCGGGAATGGTCAAGCTGAAACGCAATAAAGTTCTGGGCTTGTTATTTTCCAAAGCTTCAACGCGAACGCGGGTAAGTTTTACAGTAGCAATGTATAAATTGGGAGGGCAAGTGATTGACCTCAATCCCAACGTTACACAAGTCAGCCGCGGTGAACCTTTGGTAGATACAGCCAGGGTTTTAGACAGATATTTAGACATTTTGGCGATTCGGACTTTCGAGCAAAAGGACTTAGCAACTTTTGCCAATTATGCCAAAATTCCTGTGATTAATGCGCTGACAGATGACGAACACCCATGTCAAGTGCTGGCGGATTTAATGACAGTAAAAGAGTGTTTTGGCAAGTTGGAAGGATTGACCCTGACTTATTTAGGCGATGGCAATAATATGGCAAATTCGCTGATGTTGGGCTGTGCAATGACGGGAATGAATGTAAGAATTGCTTGCCCTCAAGATTTCCAGCCGAATGCTGAGATAGTGGAAAAAGCTAAGAATATTGCTCAGGGAAAAACAGAAGTTACTGTGACGACGGACGCAGAAGCTGCTGTGAAGAATGCTCAAGTGATTTATACTGATGTTTGGGCGAGTATGGGACAGGAAGAGGAAGCAAAAATCAGGATTCCTTTGTTTGAACCCTATCAGGTAAATGAACAATTGCTGAAGTTAGCAGATAAGAATGCAATTGTATTGCACTGTTTGCCCGCACACCGAGATGAAGAGATTACCGATGCAGTGATTGAAGGCGGTCAATCGCGCGTTTGGGATCAGGCAGAAAATCGGATGCACGCTCAGCAAGCTTTGCTCGCAAGCATTCTAGAAAGCGATTAGGAATAGAGAAGGGAAGAGAAGAATAGCCCGACTGCAGAATAAGAGAAAAGTCATTCTCTCAATCTCAATCTCAATCTCTTCTATTCTCTTTCTCTGCGCCCTCTGCGCCCTCTGCGGTTAATAAAAAAAACATAATTCACAAAAGGTTATCGGAAAACATGAAGTTGTCGCTAATTCACATTTAACACCCAATAATCGACAATTCCAGATCGACACCATGCTAACAGAATTTACCCTCGCAAACTTCAAGAGTTACAAAACAAGCCGATTACCGCTTGGAGCGCTGACTGTGCTCATCGGAGCCAACGCTGCAGGCAAAAGTAATGCAATTGAAGCTTTGCGCTTTTTGTCATGGTTGGCACAAGGTCAAAAACTCACCACTATTCAATATGCGGTCAATAATGCCGATCGCATTATACGCGGTCGAGTCGATGATTTATCTTATCAAGGAGAGTCAAGTTTTACCATCGGTTGCCATTTAGACTCAACAAAATGGAACCAACTTGATATAACCCTCAATGTGCGTGAGGGAGAACTGCATATTAGTAGTGAGCGGATTGTTGGCTCGACAACTGAAACAAGTCAAATACCTCTATATGAGCTAAATAAACCATCTCAAGGAATAGGGACGGATGTTGATGTTTCCTATAACAACTTTACCAAAGGAAAAAATAAGCCACGAGTAATTTGCAGCGATCAAATGGCTATCTTTGTTCAATTAGACACACCTGCTCGTTTTGATGCAAAAAACCATAAATCCCAAAAAGTCATTCCTGAAACAGTCCACGAATATCAAAGAGTATTACAAAACATCCTATTTCTAGATCCCGTTCCCGCCAAAATGCGCGAGTACAGTTTCAAATCGGATAAACGCTTACAGGAGGATGGCACTAATCTTTCCAGTGTTTTGTTTCGCCTCTGGGAAAATAAACCCGATAATCAAAAAACTATTTTAAACTTGATTCAGAGCTTACCAGAACAGGCTATAGAAAAGCTAGATTTCATTTCTGGCCCGCGAGATGAAGTGATGGTACGCCTAGCAGAAACCTTTGGTAATAAACCGCGCTATTGCGAGGCGGCTTTGTTATCAGATGGCACTTTGCGGGTGTTAGCAATTACAGCAGCCATGCTATCAGCAACCGAAGGTAGTTTAGTAGTCATCGAAGAAATCGATAATGGCGTTCATCCCAACCGCGCCCAACATCTACTAACCTGCATTCGAGATATTGCCGAGCGTCGTAATTTGCGGGTGCTGCTTTCTACTCACAACCCCGCTCTCATGGATGCCTTACCTGATGCTGCTCTCGGTGATGTAGTGTTTTGTTACCGAGATCCGCAAGCAGGGGATAGCCGCCTTGTACGACTCGGAGATATGTATGAGTTTCCTAGCCTGATATCGCAAGGCCCTCTTGGTCAATTGGTAACTGCTGGAGTAGTCGATCGGTTTGTCAAGTCGCCGCACACGCCTGATGAGAGAAAACAGCAAGCAATGGCATGGCTGTCTCGTTTGCAGGAGTACGGGGAATGAGTAGTATTTGCCTAATCGATACTAGCATTTTCCTCAACTTTCTTAATGTTCCCAACTGTAATCAGGATAGGGCATTAGTCCTCGAAGATTTTAAGGTTTATGCTGAATCTGGTTGTACTTTTTTGTTACCGATGGCAACCATAATAGAAACAGGCAACCACATTGCCCAGAATGGCGACGGTACAATGAGAAGGAAAACAGCCATGCGTTTTGTTAAAGAAGTTAAAGCTGCATTTAAGGGTGAAGCTCCTTGGTCACTTACTCAATTCCCCACTACAACAGAGATACTAGAGTGGATTGACAATTTTCCCGATGGAGCTGGCAAAAACAAAGCCCCTGATAAGCCTGAAGGAACTAGCTTCGGCGATCTCAGTATCATTGAAGAATTTAATAAGTCGTGCAAGCGCTTCCCCATGAGTGAAGTGTTTATTTGGTCACTGGACAGTGATTTAAGTCGCTATCACCAAAACGCAAAATAATGATCGGTTCGCCCGAGGTTTAAACGCCGGCTTTTCAACTGAAGATGACTTTCGCCCGACGCCAGGGGTTTAACCCGCTGGCGTCGGGCTAAGTTGAAACCCTACAAACTGGCAAAATTCACTTTTGTGACTTCACCTGCGACAACATTAACTGTTTGTTGAATTTGACTACCGTCAACTTTCAACTGATAAGTTCCCGGAGAAAGCTCGATCGCCCCAAACCATCCTTTACCATCGGCGCGCAGTTGACGCACCTTGCCAGCAGCATCGATCGACTGCAATGTCAAGCTCGCACCGTCGCAATTTTGAGCGCACCGCTGCAAATTTCCGGCGATCGCACCTGTAGTCGGCCGCGACTTCCAAGGCATATCGGGAACCGCTGCGGTTGTCGCCCACACAGGCTGAGTTTGAACGGTTTTGCCCGTGGCAGCATCAACGTATTGACTCGGCTGCGACAGCGCAGTGTAAAACAAATCGTTGCTTTGGGGAACGTATTTCCAAGGCTGGCGGGGCAAATCACCGCTACCGCCCGATCGCCATTCCACATTCGTGTACACGTTGCTGCTAGCGTAGGAATAGAGCACCGTACCTGCAACGTGATTTCCTTTCGCAGAAGGCCCTTCGGCGCGACGAATCTGGCCTAGAGTGTCTTCGATGTAGTTGAGGTAATTGCCGGGGCCGATCGCAATTTGGCGGTTGTACTGGTGGTCTTTGGCGAACTCGATCCAGTGGTCATAAGCGAGTTTTTGCGATCGTTTGTACTCGCGCTGGTAAGTCATCGGCATCGCCATGTCTACGATCCCTTCTTCCAGCCAAGCGCGCCAATCTTGCAATACTTCTTTGTAAGGCTGCGTTTGATACCACCCTGCATCGTTTTGTGGGCCGTCTCCCCAGGCGATCGTGGCGGCAGTAATTTTAACACGCGGTTTAATCGCAAGGCTTTCTACATAAAGCTTCCGCACTAAATTTGTCACCTGATCGCGCCGCCACTGCATCCACGCGGGATCGGTGGGTGCGGGTTTGCCCGATCGACCTGTTTGCTGATTGAAACGGGCGATCGCAGTCGGATTGTAGCCCCAAGTCGGCCCGCCGTAGCGCACATAATCCAACTGTACGCCGTCCACATCGTAGCGCTTGATCAAGTCCAAATAGACGGAAACAGTATAATCTACGGCGTCTGGATGGCCGGGATCGAGGAAACCGGGTGATTCCCCCCCGTAAGTCAGCATTGCCCAATTGTCGTTTCCTGGGGCAGAAGGCCCGTGTTGTTGCCAAACGTGACCGGCGGGAAGTTTGGTACCCGAAACCACCGGCAGCGTCACCATCCAAGCGTGTACTTCAATGCCTGCGGCGTGGGCTTTGTCAATCAAATCTTGCAGGGGATCGAAACCCGCCGGAACGTTGGGATCGAGGGTGCGGGGTTCGATCGCACTCGTGTAAAAGGCATCGCCACGGCGGCGGACTTGGGCGACAATCGCGTTGGCATTTGCCCGCTGCGCGTCTGCAATCAATTTTGTGACTTCTTGAGGAGTTTTGAAGCCGGGGTTGAAAGCGTCCACCCAGAATGCGCGAAATTCGGCGGTTTGGGTTTGTGGGGGCATCGTTGCGTTAGCGCGGTTTGGGAACCAGTTTGATAACCAACCAGGAGTCAGCAGAAAACTAATTGTTAAGCCAATCAGGAACAAGCTTGACAAAAAGAATGTTTTGGTATTTCGCATCAGAAATGTGTGAGAGAGCGTTTAACAGTCCTTTACGGACTTTTGGTTTGAGCGTCCGCTTGACATTTTCGCACAATGGTAAATTAAGTGGGCCGATCGGTAAATAGTTGAGCAATATCGCTGGGAGAGTCGAGAATGAGATTAAAATTGACCTCGGCAAAATCGGCGATATTTTCCGATATTTCAATATAGCGGTTGAGCCAGTAAATTGAATCCGCGACACCACTTAACATAGTTTTACAGGCTAAATAGGGTTTTAATGATTTTCATTTTGGCTGTATCAAGGCCGCATTCAAGCTTGGCAATTGGAGTTAGGCTTTTCCACTTGCCTTTATTCGCGGTGAAGATAGCATCGGCTGTTTTTTCGGCATCAATATTTTCAAAGCCGCCTATTTTATTAGTTGATAAGTAATTGAGGCGATCGAAAATTTCATCTCTTGATGCACGTTTCACGCTAACCGCTTCAGGAGGTGGCGGTGGTGGTGGTGGTGGCGATATAGAAAACACTTTAGTAATACAATCTAATCTCGCCTTACTCAAACCACATGGTAGCTTAGTCAGAGGGATAAAATCTGACCATTGCTCCCGGTTAGAAGCTAAAATTTTATTTGCAGCTTCAACTGGTTTTACATTCTTCCACTTCTGTTCTTTAACTAAGTATTCAAGTGCAGCTATAATAGTATCTTTTGATGCTGTACTTAGATTGACTGTGGGATTTGCTTCTCGCCCTAGAATCTTCGCTTGTTCAATATTTGATGGTTTTGGGTCAATGACAATACACCATGCTCGCTCTAATTGAGCTTTTTTAGCAACAGCATAGACAAAGTTATTGCTCACAACTTCATACTGATAATCGCCTGTTTCTTTGACGATAATCGGAATCCAATTGCGATTACCCGATTGTAAGATGGCTTCGGCTGCTCCGGCAATAACAAACTCTGACTCAGAGCAGGATTCTGCTGATTCAATTTTAGCTAACTCCAAGTGCATTAACTTACCGATGTTTTCTGAATTATTCATACAAGAAATACTCCCTAGCTAATTTTAAGTAATACTCGGCCGCCTTTTTGTGTAGAAAAACTGCTGGCTTTCGAGAAAAAGCAGCAGTTGAAACAACTTCATATTCTGGAACTGTAAATATACTTTTATCGCTCACCGCTTTTGTATATTTAGGCCAATAATAGGGTAACAAATTAGGATCTTTAATATAAGTGTCTCCTTTCTTAACTGTAAGAATTGCTTCAATTTCTGCATTGGCTCTTTTGATTGAAGCCTCTGTTTCTTTATGTCTATTGAAAAAAATCGGCAAGGCAATAGGGCCACCGTCCTGCCTAAGCTTCTTAACTTCAGGTAAGAATACTTTAATAACTTTAGCAGCATTTTTTAAAGATGAAAAGTTATTGTGTTCTGTTGGCATGAGGATTACATCCGAAGCTCCCACACAGCTTTTACTAAAAAAAGTCCAGTTCGTAGGTGCATCAATTAAGATGTAATCATAATTACTAACAAAAATATCAAGCAAATCTCGCAGCCTTGCTGAACCTTTCTCAATTTGTGATTCATAATCATGAGTCATGAACTTCGATAATCCTGAATCAGATGGGATGACATCAAACACCTTAACTAATAGACCTGCTTTATTCTTCACATTAAATGCTTGAAGAGTTTCTTTAACATTAAGTGCTGTCTTAATCAGGCAATCAGATAGTTTGACTTTTCCCTCCTGTAAGCCTAATGAATCTGTTAAATCTCCTTGTTGTGGATCGAAGTCAACAACAAGCACTTTTTTCTGCTGTTGTCGAAGAATCGCCGCCAAGTTGATTGTCGTTGTAGTTTTTCCCACACCTCCCTTATCATTATAGATGCAAATTGTTAAAGCTGTGGGTGGTTTTTCCAGCAAGTTCTTAATTTTAGTAATAATTTTAATAATATTATTTTTGGTTATTCTCATGCAGTCAGTAGCAGGCAATACGATTTTACCATGTTTACGGAATAGCTGGATATCTGTTGAGTTAGTGATCATACCCCATTGAGATGTTTGGCACTTAGCATCCAGAAGATAACGTGTTATCTGTTCTTTAGTTTTTTTGTACGTGGGAGTACCTTCTGCTAAGTTATTGATGGCCTTTCCTGATACTCTCCCTTTAACTTCAATGATTAAGTATGGGTTAATCTTAGAAACTGAAAATTTATCCTCATCGTGATTCTTGCGAGCAGCAAAATCAGCAGGACCCTTTCCTGTTTTAAACTGTTGTACCCACTCATCAGAGCTGAATCCAAGTGCATTTAGAAGGCGTTTGACAAATCTATCTTCGACTTCTGGCTCTTCTGCATTCTCTGAAATACTATCTAAAACTTCATTCCAGTTGATAGTTGTCATGATTTAAACCTAGATACTTAAGTAAAATCATAACGCTTGGTTTGAGTTTGTGTCATCGTTAGCTACCTCCCGATCTAGCTATATGAACAGTCAACATACTTTTGGATAAGTTATATATTTTCTAGTGAGCTTGACATTTTCGCACATCGGTGCAATTTTAGGCGAAAATAAACTGAACTCGAAATCGCACTTTTTGAACAAATGATAGTACCGCACTTTCAAACGCTAGCCCTTCCGGGTAACAGCTACTCAACTGCAAGCAATTTACTCGATCGAGTAGATGGCTGGCGCCAAGAAGCAACCCGAAAGTTGCAGCAAAGCCAGAGAGGAGAAAAGGGACAATTTTTAACACCTTCCTCAGTCGCAAGTTTGATGGCGGGAATGTTTGAATTTAACTGTCCCGATATATCGCTTTTAGATGCCGGGGCTGGTATTGGTTCCCTGTTAGCAGCCGTTGTTTGCGAACTTTGCCAGCGCCCAAACAAACCGCACAGCCTGCACGTTACAGCTTATGAAATTGACCTTGTTTTGATTGAATACCTCAAGGAAACCTTAGAATTGTGCAGAATTGAATGTCAGCGTTTTGGCATATCTTTTACCTGTGAACTTCGCGAAATAGATTTTATTCAAGACAGCGCCGATATGTTGCAGCCCAATCTATTTACACAACCAGTAAAACGGGAATTTACCCATGCAATTATCAATCCTCCCTATGCCAAGATAGACGCTAAGTCCCAAGCCCGCACCTTGCTGCGTTCTATAGGACTAGAAACCAGCAATCTCTACGCTGGATTCACAGTTGCTGCTGCTCACCTGCTCAAACCAAACGGTGAATTAGTGTCGATTACTCCCCGCAGTTGTTGCAACGGTTTATACTTTCGAGACTTCCGCAAAGTATTCCTTCAAATGATGGCTTTACGCCAAGTACATATATTTGAATCCCGACAGTTGGCATTTCGCGATGATGCAGTGCTGCAAGAAACTATTATTGTGCGCGCCACCAAACAAATAGAACAGCCAGATACTGTACTAATTACCTCAAGCAGCAGCGTGGGCGACGACCTGGTTTTGTCTCACCAACTGCCCTATACCGCCCTAATTAATCCCCAAGATTCCGAGCAATTTATTCGGATTTTACCGGATTCTGTCAGCCAGAAAGTAGTCGAGCAAATAGCTCAATTTACTTGCACCCTAGAGGAATTAGGCTTAACAGTTTCTACCGGAAAAGTTGTAGATTTTCGTGTTCGCTCTGACTTGCGGCTAACACCTGAAGACGGTACTGTTCCGCTGATTTATCCCGCACACTTCTCGGCTGGCGGTGTTGAATATCCCACAGCAACGAGAAAGCATCAAGCTTTAGCTGTCACGGAAAAAACTGCTGCACTCCTCGTACCTAACGAACATTATGTTTTGAACAAGCGCTTCTCCTCAAAGGAAGAGAAAAAGCGAATTGTTGCAGTTGTCTGGGATGCCAATAAAATTAATAGTTCTCGCGTGGGTTTTGAGAACCATTT
Source organism: Microcoleus sp. D3_18a_C4 (assembly GCF_036702415.1). Taxonomy (NCBI): domain Bacteria; kingdom Bacillati; phylum Cyanobacteriota; class Cyanophyceae; order Oscillatoriales; family Microcoleaceae; genus Microcoleus; species Microcoleus sp. D3_18a_C4. Next base: position 126,873 of record NZ_JAUBTI010000003.1, read on the forward strand.
GAATTACTTTCACCAACAGGGACGCGGATTAGACCTCACCCTGGCGCGGGGATTGGCCGTTTATCTAAATTCGAGTTTGGTAGATGCGTTTTTTCGCCTGTTCAACGGACACACTCAAGTTAATGCTACTGATTTACGCACTTTGAAGTATCCTAATGTAGAGCAATTACTTTTACTTGGCGCTCAAATAGGAGACATATTTCCTACACAGCGGGAGATCGATCGACTTGTCGAGACACAACTGCTGAACGATCCCAATCCGTTAGAAAATAGCCCAATCACAATCAAGAACCGTATTGATGAATCTCTAGAAATACTTGCAGCGCTGGGTTTTCCAAAAGGTCAGCTTAACGAACGTTCCGCCTTAACCCTTCTGGCTTTGCTTGACCTCAAGCCAAAGGATGCTTGGGGATTGGCAAAATCTCCACTTCGGGGAATCACACCAATTATGGAATTTATGGCTCAGCAATACGGTAAAAAGTATGCGCCAAATACGCGGGAAACTGTGCGCCGCCAAACGGTGCATCAGTTTCTCGATGCAGGTTTAATTGTTGTTAATCCTGACAGTCCCGAACGTCCGGTGAATAGTCCAAAAACTGCATATCAGATAGAAGAAAGTGCTTTGGAACTGCTGCGAACTTATGACTCTTCTGACTGGGACAAGAATCTTCGCGCTTACCTCGTTCATTTTAACGGAGAAAAATTATTGCAGGCTTATTCCAAAAATGAAAATATTTGTGAGCCAGAATAATGCTAAAATACACTATTTATATGGCTGCCGCTGGCATCGGAATGACATATACTGTGATGCAAACGGTTTAATTGACCGGAATTGTCGATCGCACTCAGTAAATCAAATAAGTAAGTAGGTAAAATATCTCTCCAATGGAAAAAAAGCATAACGCTGGATTGTGGGTATCAGTATTATACTTCGCTCAAGGTCTCCCTTACACCGTCGTTAATTTAATGTCGGTGATTTTTTTGAAAGGTATGGGAACCAGCAACGAGCTCATCGGATTGACAAGTCTGTTGTCTTTTCCTTGGGTTTTAAAAGGTTTGTGGGGGCCAGTTGTTGATTTGTATTCCACCAAACGCAAATGGATTTTAGCAACCGAAATCATTTGTGCTTTTCTGTTTGCTTTCCTAGCTTTTGGCGTATTAACGCCGGCACCGATTATTATATCGCTTGTTATCTTTACCGCGATCGCCTTTGTGTCAGCTACTCACGACATCGCCATTGACGGATTTTATTTAAACACTCTAAATAAAGACCAACAAGCACTATTTGTCGGGCTTCGCAACACGGCTTATAGAGGTGCTGTCATTGCCGGTAGCGGTTTATTGGTGTTCTTAGCGGGGAAACTGGCAGAGCAGCATTTAGTCAGCGGAAATACAGGTGACACCAAAATATATCAAAACATTCCGCTGTCACTTTTCGGTTCGGATTTTAGCGTGTCGGCGCTTAACTACGGATGGGCGACAGCTTTTGGCATTTGTGCGATTATGTTTGTGCTGATATATCTTTTTCAGCGGTGGTATCTTCCCTATCCTCGCAATTACGATCTGGAATCCGACATTCCTCAACGAACAACCAGCTTTATCGAAGCATTCAAAACTTATTTTCAGCAAGATAAAATAGGTTGGATTGTGGCTTACGTCTTGATTTTTCGCTTGGGCGATGCCTTGACGTTTAAAATGGCTCCTCCATTTTTAATGGATAAAGTTGAGAAAGGAGGATTAGCAGTTTCTACGTCGGATATGGGCTTATTATCCGGTACTTTAGGGGTAATGTTTTTGTTAATAGGAGGGTTGCTGGGCGGCTATTTGATTGCTAAACAAGGATTGAAAAAATGGATGTGGCCGACGGCAATTCTGCAAAATTCAACTAACGTGCTGTATTGGCTGTTGGCAATCAATCAGCCGGGGATTGAATGGGCTTATGCTGTAAATTCGATCGAGCAATTTACTTACGGACTTGGCGTAGCTGCGTATACAGTGTTCTTGATGCGGACTGTCCGCCCTGAATACGAAGCATCTCACTATGCAATTACAACGGCTTTTATGGCCGCAGGAGTGCTGATTCCGGGCGTTTTTAGCGGCTACTTGCAGGCGAGTCTCGGCTATCAAAATTATTTTTTGATGAGCGCGCTGGCTGTGATTCCCGGTATGCTGACGATTTTCTTTCTGCCCCTAGACGATGAGAAAAAATTAGCATCCATGCCCAGACCTGGACTTGACGATTTCGAGTGAACGAACCTGACGGTCAACTGAGTACAGTTAGACCGCAGGCTTCTTTTTCCTTTTTTGCAAAGGCTTTTTTGAGTGACGGAGTTCCCCCGCCACTTTCGCAACTTAGACCAATCTTTTTTATAAGTTTGGCTGAATTCTCATCGCGATCCAAAGATTCTCCACACTGACAAGAATGCCATCTATCTGACAATTCTTTCGGTACTTTGTTAAGGCAATTCCAGCAATGCCCAGATGTGCCTTTGGGGTCAACAAACAGAACAATTTTACCTAACTTCCAAGCAACATACTTGAGGACGCTGGCGAATTGCCCATGAGCAACATCAAGCATTGATTTATTCAAGCCACTTTTAGCTGATTGACCATTCGGCAAGTAAACTAAATTACCGTTGTCAATCTCAGTCTTCGGCTTGGCACGTCTAGTCAGGTTTTTGACACTCAAATCTTCAACAACTAAAACATCACATTTACCGAAGAGCTGCTGTGCCGTTTTAAACTGAAAATCCAATCTAGCTCTAGCTACAAACTGATGGAGTTTAGAAATCCTGTCCTTGATAACTTTCCAAGGCTTGGAACCCTTCATTTTTTTAGCTAACTTCGTTTGAAGTCTTGCCAATCTCTGGGCCGACTTCCTCAAGAATTTAGGATTTTCAACTCTTTCGCCATTAGAAAGATAAACGTAATTAGTAATTCCCAAGTCGATACCAACAGTATTTTCATCAGTCGGTTGAATTTCTGCAACCGTTACGGGAACCGTCTTATCTCCTAGCGTCAGGGAAATATACCACCCATCCGCTTCTCTGATAACCGTTCCCGTCTTAACCTTAAATCCTGTTGGTATTGAACGATGGAAAACCATAGGCACGCTTACCTATTTTCGCCAGGTTAATACAAATCCTATTTTGCTCATCCTTAGCAATATCTAAGTTGTCTAATTGAGAGTAAGTGAAAGATTTGTAGTAGTGAAACCCTTTGAACTTGGGTTTGCCTCTACGATTGCCATTTTTGTCCGGCGTGGTGAAATTTGAAAAGGAAGTTTCCACCCTGTTTACAACATCCTGCAAAACCTGCGAATCCAACACTTTGTAATCAGGAAATAGTTTTTTAGTGTTTTTCAGGTCAGCAAGCTGTATGGTTTGCCACTGGACGTAACCGCCTTCAATATTTGAGAAAATGTCACCTTTTCTGGTCAAAGGATTGCCTGACTCATCCTTTTTTCTGCCATCCCTAGTCTGCACCCTAGTTAAGGGAATATTTTGATAAATCTCCTCAACAGGGACTATAGAAACAATCAAGGGGCAGGCATTGATAGGTGTTCTCGTCGCTTCCCACCACCTAAATCTTTCGCCGAGTCGGTAGTTGTACTGCCGACGACAGAGTTCTAAATGAGCCACCATTGTTGCTAGTTGGGCTTTTGTGGGTTTGAGGCGGTATTTGTATGTCAGTTGCATGGAAAACTTCCTTTTTTCGACCTACTTTAATGTACCATTTTTTCAATTTAATGTTTAGAAAGTACATCAAAGTTAAAGGTACTTGCAATGTCTAATTGTCGGCTTCCGTCCGCGACCTCCGACGCTTCTTTCCATCACGCGGGCGTAATTCCCAACGGGGTACTTCGCGCAGCGCTCAGATTAATCCCCTTTAAATATACCGAGGGACTTCCCGGCTGATAGTTAATATCAAGTCCGATGGCTATAATTATCAGATACGGGTGGGGCGGGTTTACCCGCGTTGCACAATTTGAGGATGATTCTTGTGGGGAGTAGGGGTTAGCCGTCCCGCCTGCTGTGAAAATACACGCTTTCGGGCGGGACGCCCATCCCACAAAGCAATCAAAATCATCCCGCAATTATGCAAGGCCCGCGTTGCACAATTTGAGGATGATTCTTGTGGGGAGTAGGGGTTAGCCGTCCCGCCTGCTGTGAAAATACACGCTTTCGGGCGGGACGCCCATCCCACAAAGCAATCAAAATCATCCCGCAATTATGCAACGCCGGTTTACCAATGTCTGCACTACTTTTTCGAGATTTCGGTGAACCCGCCCCTGCTGCAATATTGATGTTTTTAATCATCGAACGAGTATAAATTCTGTGCGCTTGCGTTCCTAAGACAAAATAAGGACACAACAATGTTGTGTCCCTACCGAATATCTGTATTGCCAGCCGCCAACTAAATCGCAATAAAATCGCTAGCTGTTAGCGGACTACTTGGAATGCCAGGAATACTGGCCAGAACTTCGCCGTTACTGGCAATTTCAATCGTCGTTATAAAATCGCCTGCAGTAACTCTCAATTGGTTGAAGCTCAAACCTCGGCTCAAACCGATTAAATCTTCACCCTTTTGAAAGTCTACAAGTGTATCTGTACCGGCCCCTAGTCCTAACACCAATACGTCGCGTCCCGCGCCACCAATTAAGAGATCAGCACCCATTGCGCCAATGAGTGTATCGTCTCCTTCTCCACCGCTCAAATTGTCATCCCCTTTGCCGCCTAATAGCTGGTCGTTGCCGACGCCACCGCTGATAATATCGTTGCCTTTGTTGCCGCTGAGAGTGTCGTTTCCCCCATTGCCAGTGATAATATCGTCCCCTGCAAAACCTGATGCTGTATTGTTGGCATCGTCGCCTACTAAATTATTAATTTGGGAGACATCGAGAGCAGTTTTCATTGCCGCAACGTTTCCTAAAAAGGAGCTTCCCGGAGCCGTTCTTAATTGTTCTAAACTGCTGCGCGATTCCAGCGATGCTCCCAAGGCAGGCAGTGCAAAGTCTAAGCCAGCTAACAGTTCTAAATAATCGGAATCTGTGAAAGTGAAATCAGGGCGGTTCAACTGGTCTACAGAGATTTCTGCCTGAGTTAAGCCGGGAGGAGGAACACTTAACAAACCGCTCTGGGTGTGCTTGTCCAAGACAAGTAGTGGGTTGATAATCGGGTTAGTAAATGTTTGAAGAACTACTTTTCCGGGGAGAAAAGCTTCTCCTCCCAAACTAACAAAATCCCCGTTAACTATGTAGTGAGTTACATTTTTTCCTGCCCCGGCTTTCTGCTTAAATGTATTGACGGTACTCTGCTCAACTCCGGGAGAATTGAAGGTGACAATATCTCCGATAGTAGAGGTAAATTCGGTGGCGGCTAGTTGCGTTATGGCGCCGCCCAAGCTGTGTCCGAGAAGGTCTGGTGGCAAGCGGCTGGGGTTTTTTGCTGTATCTTGACTGATTTGTGTCAGCCAATTTCCTAATGCTTGTTTGTTGGCTTCAAATTGGTTGAAACCGGCGCCGCGCGGGTCTGCGTTGGCAATATCGTCTACGGGCGTGTCAGTGCCGCGAAATACCAAAACAGGCGGTTTGTCTGGGGTGGTGGAAATTAAGCCGATCGCGTGAAATCCAGTTCCGGGATCGTCAAAAGTGCGATCGATTTGGTAGCCAGCAGCGGTCAAACCCGTTTGAAATAAAGTTTGAGACTGGGGGTTGTTATCTATGTAAACAAGTTGCTTGGCTATAGTTTCGTAAGCGGCGGGGGATGAGGGCATATTTTTTAATTTCCTGTCGTTAGATTGGGAATTAGTGTTTAAGCTACTTAATTAAGTTTACTGTAAACTCCGGTTATTAACCATATTAATTTGTCATATTTCGTTGCTTTGTAGGGGCAGCTTTAGCCGACATTTTTTGTGGATACAAACAATTTTGCTACAAAACCCACCCCGGTTTCGCGCCACCCAAACTACAAATTTTTCTCCCCCTAAAGCTATACAAAATCTACCCGCGTAATATCGCTGGCAACTACGCCTCTGAGAGTAGCAAGAATTTCCCCAGTAATCGGGATACTAATTAAAGCTCCGTCACCACCTTGGGTTACTCTAATTTGAGGAAAAGTTAGACCCCTCGACAGTGTAATTAAATCTTCACTATCTTGAAAATCTAAAATCACATCTGCTCCGCCGCCGGATTCCAATACAAAGCGATCGCGTCCCGCGCCACCAATTAAAAAATCGTTGCCAAACTCGCCGGAAACCAAATCGTTTCCGTCGCCACCCTCGAAATAATCGTTATCTCTGCCGCCGTACAAGAAATCGTCGCCATCACCACCGGTGATGCTGTCATTACCTCGATTGCCTCTGAGAGTATCGTTACCGCCGTTGCCGATAACTGTATCCTCTCCAGGGCCGCCGGTAGCAGTATTGTTGCGAGCGTCGCCTGATAAATAATTCGGTTGTAAGGGAGCTAAACCGTATTGCATTTCTCTGATCAACTGCACAAAAGAAAATTCTGGTGCTGTTCTCACCCTCTCTGCACCGCCTCTGCTTCTGATGGCGACTGACACATTGGGCAGGGCGAAATTCATCGCAGCGATAAACTCGTTAAAATCTGAATCGTTGTTATAAGTAAATTCGGGACTGTTTAATTGTTCTACGGAAATTTGCCTCTGCAAAAAACCCACGGGCGGAGTAGTTAACAAATTTTCAGTTCGATGTTTTGCCAACACAGTTAAGGGATTAATACTCGGATCGGTAAAACTTTGGATAAATACTTTACCCGGAATAAATGCTTCGCCAAACAAGCTGACGAAATCTCCGCTGACAATGTAGTGAGTGACATTTTTGTTGCCTGCCCTGCTGAGATTTCTCCGAAAACTGGTGAAGGTACTCGCTGATACTCCCGGAGAGTTGAAAGTAAAGATATCGCCGGTCAGAGTTGTGTATTCCGTTGCTACAAGTTGAGCGATTGCTCCGCCCCAACTGTGCCCGATGACATCGGGCAATAATTTGCTGGGGTTTTTACCAGTATTTTGACCGATTTCTGTGAGCCAATTTTGGATATTATCTTTGTTCTTTTCAAATTCAGGTACACCAATGTCCCGCGAGTCGGAAAAGATAGCGTCGCCGTCGATGAAGTCTGTACCTTTAAATACCAGGGCGGGCGGGTTTTCGGGATTGGATGAACCGAACCCGATCGCATAAAAGTTTGTTTCTGGGTCGTCGAATATGCGATCGATATAGTAGCCATTAGTATCCAGGAAACTCGAAACTTCATTTTGCTCGCTCGGCTTTTGATTCAAAAAAACAATTGATTTAGCCAGAGCTTCATAAACAGCAGGCGAGGCAGCCATAATATTATATTTTGTGTTTGTTGGTATTTGCGATCGCTCTCTTCTTGAGCTAAGTGTCCAATCAACCATTATAGCTGACAAGATTTGTATGGTACACTTGATAATATCAACTCAAGAATAAAGTTTTTGCGGTTATGGGTATCATTCGTCAATACATTGCTCCATTAATAGCGGTATTAGTATTTTTCGCGGCTCTGGTAGCAGTCAGCGCTCGCATCTTTTTGCCTGGTGACATGGCTGCCCCGGCGCCGATTGAGGAAGCGATCCCCCAAAAGCAAGCGGCAGTAGTGAATCCAATTTTCTTGGGGCTAAATTATTCAGCTTTCCGTGTCCGCTGAGCTGATGTCTGCTCAACTAATACCGGGCTACTGGCTGCGATCGGGATCGGGACTCGATCGAGCAAAACTGGTAAAGTTTATGCACCGGACTTACCGAGAGCTTTACCCGGATGGCGAATTGGGACATTTGGCTCAAACTGTCGAGCAGTATTTTTCTAACCAGACGCCGGTTTGGTGGGTAGAGTGCCAGAAAAACACCCAGGAAGAGGCAGAAATTTTGCCGGCGCTGCCCTCGCAGCATCTCAATCCCCAATCTCAAGCCCAAAATCTGACATCGGTTGTCGGATGTTTGTGGTTGGGAAATGCGATCGACCAAACCACCGGAGAACGCTACGCTTACATTTTTTTGCTGTACGTCGCACCGGAACATCGCCGTCTAGGAGTCGGTGCAGCTTTAGTTATTCATGCTGAAAATTGGGCGCGGGAAAGAGGCGATCGGCAAATTGGTTTGCAAGTATTTCTGAGCAATCAGCCTGCGGTGAATCTCTATCAAAAATTAGGCTATCAAACTCATTCCCTCTCGATGCTCAAATCCCTTTGAAATATAAATTCTACTGGTTTGGAATCAGGGCTAAAATCCTGATTCGTCCAAATTATGAGGACTGAAGTCCTCACTACCAACTTAAGTAACAGCATAGATATTCGTTTGTAGTAAGGATTTTAGTCCTGATTTATCCAAATTATGACGACTGAAGTCCTCACTACAAACTTAGGTGACAGCAATTATGAGGACTGAAGTCCTCGCTACCAACTTAGGTGACAGCAGAGGAATTTGTTTGTAGTAAGTCATATGTTGCACCATTCTCAATTAGCCTTTTATGAACAGGCAAGATGCCTGTTCCACAACAGACAAATTTTCTTGTGGAACAGGCATCTTGCCTGTTGCTGACAATGGTGCAATATCTCAGTAGTAAGGTAGTGCGCGCGCACCCTACAATTATTGACTGCTGACTGAGTTGCTTAGGAGCATCCTCTGTGCGGTAAAGTTTTTTTATGAACAATAACGACTACTCCAACGCCCTTGATACTGACACGGAACTGGAAAGCCCTTTGGATCAATTTGACGAATCCGAACCCTCGCTGCCAGATCCCGATGAAATGCTGCCAATGCTTGCATCCCCGGAACCTCAGCACCGGATGATTGCGGCGCGGGCTTTTTGCGAACTGCAGGACGATCGAGCAATTTCGCATTTAATTAATTTATTGAGAGACGGTTGCCCCTTGGTGCGAGTGAGCGCGGCTTATGCGTTGGGGCGAAATCCGAGTCCCGATGCTGTGGAACCGCTGATTCTTCAGCTTAACTGCGACTGGAACGGTTACGTTCGCAAAGGGGTAGTTTGGGCCCTGGGAAATTGCAGGGATCACCGCGCTTTGCCATCTTTAATTGATGCTCTGAAAACAGATATTTCGGCGGTGCGTTTGTGGGCGGCGAGTTCTCTGGGTCAAATGGCAAAAGTTGGTTACTATGTGGTGATTGCGGCGATTCCACCGTTGATTCAAGCGCTGCGGGGAGATCCTGTATCTGCCGTGCGGAGCAACTGCGCTTGGGCGATCGGGCAACTGGCACGCGAATTGCCGAATAATATAGTGTACGCTGGGGCGATCGACGGTTTGATTGAAGCTTTAGAAGAAGATGAAGATATGGGCGTGCGGGAAGATGCTAAATCTTCACTTTTGCGAGTGGGCGACCCGCGCGGATTGCAGATAATTGAAGATTTAGAAATGGAAGGACTTTTGTGATTTAAGCGCCCCCATTACCAATTACCCACTATTAATTATGCCTTTCATCAGTGCTAAAACAGATTTTGGTTTCAAAAAAATTTTTGGTTCGCCCCAGAGCAAAGACATTTTGATTAGCTTCCTCAATGCGATGCTCTATGACGCACAGCCAACCATTGAAGACTTAGAAATTATTGACCCTTACGCCGCGCCGAGCGTTACTGGATTAAAAGACACTTACCTGGATGTTAAAGCCAAAATTACAGGCAACAAAACTGTGATTATCGAAAAAATGCAGGTAATAAATGTAGAAGCTTTTAGTGACGTACTCCACACACTCCCTTTCGAGTGAGTGTGGGCTTCTCAACGACTCCTCTATGAGGACATTAATTGAGCTTTGAGGGCGTGCGTCCCACGCGCCTTTATGTTTATAGCCGCATTCAAATCCCTGCACAAACTTGTATGGCATACCGGGCAATTGTGCATTCTTTGGGATAGCAGCTTTTTAACTTTGTGACCGCAGTTAGAACATTCTTGGCTTGTGCCGTTCGGATTTACAGTTATTACTTTCAAGCCAGCATTTTCGGCTTTGTTTGAAAGTATGAGGATAAACTGTCCCCACCCAGCATCATTAATACTTTTAGCCAGTTTAGTTTTAACGAGTCCTTTGATATTCAACTTTTCCACAGCTATGACATCGTACTTATCGAGCAGCGTTCTAGCTGTCTTAAAGTGGAAGTCTTTACGAGTATCCGCAACTTTTTTGTGCTGGATAGCTAGTTTTTTAATAGCTTTCTTGCGACGGTTAGAACCTTTTTTTCTCCGAGAAACATGACGTTGCGCTGATTTTAATTTGCGTTCAGCTTTACGTAGATGTTTGGGCGCGTTAATTCTCGCACCATCCGAAGCAACATAGAAATCGATTAAGCCTACATCAATACCAACGATATTGTCCGAGTTAAAATCAGGTTTGATTGTGGGAACCGTTTGGTCATCAAGACTTAGGGTTACATAATAACCATCTGCTTTTTTGGTGACAGATACGGTCTTGATATAAAACCCTACAGGTATGGGACGGTGAACAATTACCTTAACATCCCCAATTTTTGACAGTGTGATTTTGTTGTTAGCAAAATGATGTCTCTTGAATTGAGGGTACGTCAATGTTTTGTATTGCCCCACGCCTTTAAATCTCGGTCTACCAGATTTCTTTCCATTACTATCACCTTTTAACCATCGTTCAAAAGTTATCTTGACTTTCTTAGGGACTTCTTGCAATACTTGAGAGTGAATCTCTTTATACCAAGGTCTATCTACTTTAAGTTGGGTGACAGATGACTTTTGACTGTAATAGTTAGGCTGCTCTTTTAACTCTGGTATCTGGCAAATTAAGGGACATCTATCTAGAGGACAACAATTTTGCTCATGCCAATCAAACCTTTGAGAAAGTAGATAATTATATTGACAACGCAGCATTTCGAGCGTTCGAGCGATTTTTTCTACTTGCTCTTTAGTTGGTTTAATTTTGTACTGGTATGAAGTTCTCATTGCTATCCTTGGTTTTCGACCTACAAATAGTATAACATCAATGCAAAGACGTTATGTAGGCATTGATGAAAAACAAAGCATTAAATTTGAGGAGATCCGAGCGTAGATTAAACAAACTACGCTTATACTCATCTCAAAACGATAAAACCATGACTTATGTAATCGAAGATTTTATAGATTCGCTATGAGTGTTAAAAATAGCGATTCCTCCTCGACCCACCGGGGAAGTCAATCCTACGGATTGAATCGGTTGTTGGTCAATTCGTCATCGCCCAAAAATTCATCTCATCGCCTCCGCAACGGGCGAGGCGAGAGGCTTCTTTTTGTTTCAGCTAAACGGGGAGTGTACAATGCCGCCAAAACCTACGCAACTCAACTAAAACCCAGGGAAGGATACTCTAAATTAAATCCTCTGATTGCTTTAAAAATTACAGATTTTATTCTATTTGAAAATACCGAAAAATTTCTTACCCATTTTGTATTTAAAGAACTCGAAGAAAACTTCGAGTATTATAACAGAGAAATCGAATTAGTGTTTGTCGAACTTCCCAAGTTTAACAAAGAACTAGAACAAATCGAAAACCTAATTCAAAGCTGGATTTATTTTATTAAAAATGCTCCCATCTTCGATGAAATGCCAGAAAAATTTGCATCAATTCCCGAAATTCAAACAGCTTTTTCCATCGCCAGCCGAACTAATTTAACCCTTAAGGAATTAGAAGAATTGGAAAAGCGGGAAATGTTTTTTGAAGACCAGCGCGGTGCTATTATTAAAAGTCGCAAAGAAGGCATAATTGAGGGGCAAACAGCATTAATCCTGCGTCTACTCGTGCGGCGCACTGGTGAAATTTCGCCGGAAATTCAAACTCGCATCCAACAGTTATCTCTCGAACAATTAGATGATTTAGGAGAAATCTTGTTAGATTTTACCAGTCAAGAGGATTTGATAGCTTGGCTGGAATCCGTGTCAGCATGAATTTATAAATTTTGCACTTCTGATACTAAATCCGGCTTTAATACCCCCTTCATTCTTGATTCGCCGCAGGCGGACTGTGTTTGTGTAGTAGCGGTTTCAACCGCCGAGTTTCTAATCTAATAAGTCAGGTTCCCGACGCACTATCATGTCATAAAGCGGTTGAAAGCTAAACCATCCCATACGGTGAGACCCTACTTGCTGCTGTGTTAAACGCGCACATTCTGGCTTGATGAGAATTGGTTTTCCCGCGGCTTCGGCCATTAACTGCGCTTGACAAGAACGTTCCATTGCAATAAACCACCAAGCCGCTTCATCTACTGTTTGACCTACTGTTAACAGTCCGTGATTTTGTAAAATAATCGCTTTTTTCTCACCTAAAGTTTTGGCGATGCGTTTAGCTTCTTCGATTTCCAAAACAACTCCGGTGTAATCGTCAAATAAACTTTGGTCTTCATAAAAAGAACAAGCATCTTGCGTCAGCGGGTCAAGCAGGCGGCCCAAACTCGACCAACTTTTGCCGTAGGGAGAATGAGCGTGGGCTGCTGCGATTACGTCGGGGCGGGCGCTGTGGACTTGGGAATGAATGGCAAATGCTGCTTCGTTTACGGGTTTATTTCCTTCAACAACTTCGCCTTTGTGGTTGACTAAAATTAGGTCGCTGACTCGAATTAAACTAAAGTGCATTCCAAAAGAATTAACCCAGAAATGGTCGAGGTGTTCGGGGTCGCGGACGGTGATGTGTCCGGCAATTCCTTCGCTGAATCCGAAGCGGGCAAATAATCGGAATGCGGCGGCTAAACGTTGTTTGCGGTGGCGGCGTTCTTCTTCAACTGAGTTGAATGTCGGGGGTTGAAAAGTGACTTTGGGGATTTTTATTGCAACCATAGATTTTATTAGTGAAAAGACACGAGGCAGAGCCTCCGAATCGGCATTCCCAGTCAGAGACTGGGAACGAGATAAATTTTGAATGGGGAAATTTGAATTGGGAACTGTGGGGCCGGCATCTTGTCTGCCCTACTAAACTGCGATTTCGCTAAGGCGCAAACCTGCGATGTTTTTGCAGTCAAAGGTGGCGTTGTTGCCGGGGCGACGTTCTATTAATTCGATGATTTGTCCGGCGGGGTTTTGCAGAAACCACTGGGTTAATGAGCCGTAGTCTAGAGGACGCTCTGATAGCGGTTTAAAGTTTTTATTTTGCCATATTGTAGCAGCATTCTGCACATTTTCGACTCGAAGCGCGACGTGGTGAACTGCTTCTAATCCTCTTTCTTGCTGGAAGCGGTTTTTTTGGTCGCCGGCTGCGTGGGGCGCATCTAATACTACTAAGCCGCCCGCTGGCATTAATAAGGTCATTAAATGCAGCCACAAATCGGAGGGAACGTTAATGTTTTCCGCACAAAAGTTAATCGGGAACAAGTCTGGGCCTTCAACTGTTTTGGCGCCGAAGCGGTAAAAAGATTCGGCGTAGTTTTCGAGTTCGGTTCGGCTGGGAAATGTGATGACAAAGTGGTCGATCGCAACTTGTTCGTCGTACAGGTGTGTTTCAAACGTCCAGGTTGTTAAAAATTCGGGAGTGATAAATTTGGGGTTGAATTCCACCAAGCCATTTTTTTCGATGAATGGTGAGTCAATATGGCCCTCAAGGTTGCGATCGAACTTTAGGGTTTTTTGATTCAAGTTTTTCATGTATCTCACCCGATGTTGAAGGACGCAAAACTGCGAATTGTGTCTACAAGCTGAAGTTGACACACATTTGGTGCGCCTTAATTCAAAAATAACACAAAACTTAATATTGGCAAGCCGATCGCCCGATCGCAACTCCCAAACCTTTACACAGCAAATATTCCCCAATCTAAAATCTACAATCTAAAATCGGATGGTTTGCCGATCGCGTTTCCGGCCAACCAAGCCGTAGTCCAGGCACTTTGGAAGTTGAAACCGCCCGTCACGCCGTCGATATCCAAGATTTCGCCGGCAAAGAAAAGTCCGGGACAGCGGCGGCTTTCCATTGTCTTAAAATCGACTTCTTTGAGGTTGACACCGCCGCAGGTGACGAACTCTTCTTTAAATGCGCCTTTTCCGGCAATCTGATATTCGCCTTGAACGAGTTCTTGCAGGAGGCGATCGAGGATTTTGTTAGATAAGTCGGCCCAGCGTTTTTGCTCATCAATGCCGATCGAACTTGTCAAGCGTTCCCAGAGGCGGCGCGGCACCGGAAACGGACAGCTAGAGACAATCAATCGGTGTGACAACTGCGACTTAACTGCTAGTAGTTGCTGCCGCAAAACTTCCGCATTGTACTGGGGAAGCCAATTAATCAGCACAGAGGTTTTATAATGGCGATCGTGCAAAAATCTCGCACCCCAAGCCGAAAGTTTTAGTACAGCAGGCCCGCTTAAACCCCAGTGAGTAATTAGCAAAGGCCCGCTTTGTTCTAATTTAGCTCCCGGCAATTTCACCTTAGCATTAGGAACAGAAATTCCGGCTAAATCTTTGATTCTGCTGTCGGAAATATTAAAAGTAAATAGAGAAGGAACGGGCAGTTCTACAGTATTACCTAACTCTTTTGCCCACTTATAACCCGACGGATTGCTGCCTGTAGCGAGAAGAATGCGATCGCACTTAAAACTCTCCCCCGACTTCAACTCAATTTCAAATGTAGGGGCGGTGCCCCCGTGCCCGCCCTCCAATATTAATTTCTTTACAGAAACGACTGCATCACCCGTGCGAATTTTAACCCCTGCATCCTCAGCAGCCCGGATCAAACAGTTAACAATTGTCCCCGAATCGTCTGTAATCGGAAACATTCGCCCGTCTTCTTCTGTTTTCAACTTCACACCGTGACCGGCAAACCATTCTACAGTATCGCGGGGTTGAAATCGAGTAAAAGCACCGCGCAGAGCTTTCCCTCCTCTGGGGTAATTCTGCACTAAAACACCAGGGTCAAAACAAGCGTGAGTCACATTGCAGCGCCCGCCGCCCGAAATGCGAACTTTTGCCAGGAGTTGCCGGCCAGCTTCTAGTAAAGTGACGCGGGCCTGCGGGTAGGTTTTGGCACAGGTAATTGCACTAAAAAAACCAGCAGCACCGCCACCGATAACTGTAATTTTGAGCATTCGATCGGACAATTTTTTTCTCGCTTATTCTGGTTCAAAATCGGATTTTTTCGCCCCGCAAGTGGGACAAACCCAATCGTCGGGGATATCTTCAAAGGCAGTACCGGGCTCTATGCCTCCGTCGGGGTCGCCTACTTCTGGATCGTAGACATAATTGCAAACTGTACAAACGTATTTTTGCATTTGCTTAACTTAATTTTTTATTGTAAGCTTATAGATTGTACTGGACAACGCAACCTAGTGCAATATAGCAATCCTAAATTAGTCGTAAATTTTTAACCCCACCCCAACCCTCCCCTTACCAAGGGGAGGGAGTAAGAAATTCACAAATGATGCGAGGATTGCTATATCACTTTTAAAAAGTAATGAGACTTTCGGTAATTTCCCAGTTTTTACGAATTAAGTTTTGCACCATTTTTAAATCTAAAATCTAAAATCTAAAATCGTCAAAGCCTCCAAAACCGCAGTTCTAGAGGCTTGATTGTATTTTTTATTAGTTTACGGCGATTGGAAGACTAGACTTTCGCTAAAGGCTTAGTCCAAACGCCGTTTTCATCCTCTTCGTATTGCTGATGAATGGCGTCCCAAGCGGTGTGTTCCGCTTGTATCGAGTCGTTGCTTTCATCAAATGAGGCGTTGTAGGATTCCATAAAGGTTTTTTGAGCTGCTTCCGACAGGTGCGATCGCACTTCTGGAGATAAGTCTGCCGGACTATTGCAGCGACCTTTAACGGCGCGCGGCAGCGTCATTTCGCTAACTGAAACTTCTTCGCCACCTGCACTTTCTAGCAAGAGTTGAAATTCGCCCGAACGGTCGGCGGCGACTTCTGCCATCACGAGAAATTCGCCAGCTTCAACGCGCGTTTGATAGATAGTTGCTTTGTCTTCGGGCATTCCCAAGGTGACTAAAGCAGAAACTAGACCCGCACCGGCCGAACCTGCGATCGCGCCGCTAGCTGCACCCAACAGTACCGCACCCAGCGGGCCCGCCGATACTACTGCGCCAACAAAGGGAATAAACAGCACGCCGACGCCAGTTAGCAAACCCAAAAAAGAACCGAATAAGGAACCAAAAATTGCCCCGCTTCGCAGACCGCCTAAAATTACATCTTTTTTAGTAATAAAGCCGGCAATTTTAGTTTTAGACTGAAAGTTTTTTCCCATTACTGAGATGTGGTCGCGGGAAACTCCGCGATCGAGCAACCGCCGAATTACGCCGTCTAATTGTTCTTCTTCCTTAAATACGGCTGAAACTGTTCGTTCGGCTAAATATTCCTCGGTCATTGTTCCTCCTTGATGGTTGGTAGATTAGTTGTGCTAGTTTTTAGTATAGGAAGACACTGTAGGGCGATCGCATCGACCGCGAGATAGAGGTCGATGCGATCGGAGATAGTTTGAGGCTATATCAAAAGAGTTAAACCATTAAGTATTCGGCACTCACTCAAGTTTATTTCATATTTTTATTCATCTCTTATATAAGTTCCAAGATACTCCAGTTGGTCGATCATTTCCTCTGCTGACTTAGCAGCAATCAAATTCAAAAGTCCCCGCAACTGTGCGCCCACTGAATACCGCTGCTGTTGTGCAAGAATGATTCCAGCATGACTTCTCTCTTCTGCAATACAGATATTGTGTAAACGGCTGAAATCTCTCCTATTAAAACTGTAAACGACTCGCCCTTGCTCGGTTGCCCAAGTGAGCTGTTCTTCATCTGAAAAACTCAGCCTGTTAGCCTCCGAGGTTGTTATCACATCTACACCCGAATTTCGCAGAGCTAAGATTAGAGCTTGTTCCTGAATATCCTCATCAAGATATAAACGAATCTTACTCACGATAGCTTACCTGCCATAGAGTCTGCTTCCAAGCGCTCCCACTCAGCATTTTCTGCTGCTATTTCCGCGTCAATTTGCTTTTTGTTCGCATAATAGTAAGCTAAGGCTGCATAAACCTGTGCTAAATTCAAGTGCGTTCTCTTTTGAACAATTACTTCAGGAGTCCATCCCGCATTAAAATCAATAGCAATGTTCTCTACCGTAATTCTAGTTCCTGCAATTCGCGGGCGGCCGCCGCAAGTTCCGGGCGTGCGGACAATTAGCGTTCCAATCTCAACGGCAGTTGTCATATTTACCTCGATTGAGTTAACTTTATTCTATTGTAACGCAGCTTCATTTCTACCCGATCGCAATAAACAACATTAACCAATGCCATTAGCACCCCTGTTTCCTGTCGTTCATCCCATTCTCAAATCGGCTTTTCCCGGATGTCTGTGGACGGGAGATATCAACAGCCGAGAAATTGCCCTCACATTTGACGACGGGCCGCACCGTCAGCACACACCTCAACTGTTAAAAATTTTAGATAAATACGACATCAAAGCGAGTTTTTTCTGGCTAGGTTTTTGCGTGGACAGGCATCCCGAAACGGCTAAAGAAGTGTACGATCGCGGACACTGGATCGGTCTCCACGGCTATCAGCATATATCGTTTCCCAAACTAAAAACCCACGAACTTAAACAAAGTTTAGAAGACACGCAAAAAGCAATTGCCAAAGCTTGCGATTTAGATCCAAAATTAATCCTGGACGTGCGGCCACCCAACGGCATTTTTACGCCGCGAACATTAGAGTTACTGCAACAGTGGGAATATCGCCCTGTAATGTGGAGTGTCGTCCCGGAAGATTGGGTGCGACCGGGGGTGAGGAAAGTTATTAGTCGCATCGTGCAGCAAACTGAAAACGGATCTATTATTGTACTGCACGATGGCTATTGCGGCGGCGAAGATGTTGCAGCTTCTGCTGATAAAATAATTCCATTGCTTTTGTATAAAGGTTACAAATTCGTGACAGTCGATCGACTGTGGGAACAGGCTAACATTCAAATACCAGGAAATTAAGTTAATGAAAAAAAGACAGTTTATTGCATCTCTTTGCTTGGTAAGTGCCGGATGGGCGATCGAGCTTTCTCCTGCTTCCCTGAGTGCGAAAACTCCACTTCTAGTGCAGCAGCCAGCCAGGGGTGTATCCGCGCCTGCCCCCAACTCGAAAACCCCGCAAGTGGTACTGCTAAATCCGGGAGTGGAACCCCGACAGCAACTGCGTTTAAAACCAGCTATCAATGTCAAACAAACAACTGTTATGACCGTAAAAATGGATATGGAAATATCCGCATCCGGTCGGTCTTCGCCTGGGGCTAAAATTCCAGTATCGGTGATGACTTTCGAGACAAAAGTCACTAAAATTGATCCCAACGGCGATATTCACTACGAGTTTGCTTATACTAACTCAGATATCGTCGGCGATACTGGAAATATGCCGCCAGCCGTCCGAGATGCCATGCGTTCCGCACTCAAAAGCATGGTGGGAGTGAAAGGCTCTTTCATCATGGACAATCGCGGTTTTCATAAAGGAGGTAACTTTATTTTGCCCGAAAAAGCTGACAACAACCTCAAACAAATGGTTAGACAAATGTCTAAATCTCTAGAGCAAGTTGCCTCGTCGCTGCCCGCAGAAGCAGTCGGAAAAGGAGCAAAATGGCGCGTTTCTTCTTCCTCTGATTTCAGTGGCATAAAGGTGAATGACATTTCTACCTATGAATTGGCTAGCTGGCAAGATGGAGTTGCCTCTGTAAATGTAAGTGTAGAGCAGCAAGCAAACCCTCAAAATATTACCTCTCCCCAACTGCCTCCGGGAACTACCTTAACCCTAAAATCTTTGGCTTCTCAGGGTCGGGGAGCAACCACAATGCGCTTGGATAGATTAATTCCTGTTCGGTCTACTTGGTCTGTTAGTTCAAATAGCGAAATGAGTGCTAAAACTGCTGGCAGTTCTCAAGAATCACCAATCACAACAAAAATGGTGATGGAGATGACTTTAGAGTCGAAGTAAGCTTTATTATACCAACTGGAAAAAGTAGGGACACGGCCTTGCCGTGTCCCTGGTCGCAGCTAAATTTTTAATAAATGGTATTAAATCCGGCTAATATACTGGATATTATCTAAATTTTCCGAAACTTTCGATCGCCAATTTGCAAGTAGAGGAGGCTGTTATATGGTTCGATCGCACAAAAGTCAAGCTGTAATTGCTTTCGTCGTAGCTTTAGGGATAATCATCGGGAATTTGGTGTTTCCGGGTCTGAATGTAGCGCCGGCATTTGCTCAAGCCAAATTTCAGGATGTTAAAGACCATTGGGCTCAAGCTTGCATTGAGGAGTTAGCAGAGAAAAAAATTATCAGCGGCTACTACGAAGACGGCACTTTTCGCCCGAATCGCCCAGTCAGCCGCGCTGAGTTTGCGGCGATGGTTCGCATGGCTTTTCCCGATGCCAAAACCGTCCGCAATCCGATCGACTTTGCAGATATTCCCACGAATTACTGGGGTTTTAAAGCAATTCGAGAAGCTTATCAGACGGGTTTTATGTCCGGTTACAGCGGCAGCATTTTTAACCCGACTTTGAATGTTACCCGCTGGCAGGTTTTGGTAGCTTTAACCAGCGGCTTGAAATATACACCTGCGGGGCCGGCGGCTGAGATTTTGGATGCGACTTTTGAAGATGCGCGGGACATTCCCGAACTGGCCAGAAGTGCGATCGCCGCCGCCACAGAAAAACAACTTGTGGTCAATTATCCGGCTGTTAAACAGCTAGAACCTACACGCAATGCTACTCGCGCCGAAGTAGCAAGTTTTTTCTGTCAGGCGATCGCCAAACCCGGCCAAACTGCCTTAATTCCTTCGGAATATATCGCCCAAGTTCCGCCGAATATCGGCCCGCCGAGAACAACAGAAACCTCGGAATCGGGGAAAGTTCGGGCGGAAGTTTCTTTCGTAAAAGAAGCAGAAAATGCTAAAAATCTCCGCATCAGAATTCTCCGCGACGGTCAAAGTTTATTAGAAGAACCCGTGCTGATTCCGACTCGTTCTCTAGTAGATAACCCCGACAAAAGAGCCAGCGAAGAAGTATCGGAAGGACGTTTGTTATCGCTGCGAATACGTGATTTGGATGGGGACAAGGAACCGGAAGTGCTAGCAGATTTAGTGTCAATCAAAAGCGGCGTCCGCTGCTGCAATTATTCGTTTATTTACCGCTACGACTCTGCGGCTAAAAAATACACTCATCTCAAGCATTTTTGGGGCAATGTGAGTTACGAAATTGTCGATTTTGGCAAAAATGATATCCCAGAGTTCAAGAGTCAGGACGGGCGATTTGCGGAAGCTTTTACAAATTATGCTGATTCTCGCTTCCCGCTGCAAGTTTGGGAGTACCGCCAAGGTAAAATGCAAGATGTTAGCAAACAGTATCCGGTGGAAGTATACACGAATTCTGCTGAGCTTTGGCTGGAATCTAACAAGCGTCTGAGTGAAGATGGGGAGGTGAAGGGGGTGTTGGCGGCATTCATGGCGAACAAGTATGTCATGGGCCAGGATGCGGAAGGTTGGCAGTTGTTGGAGAAAGTTTATCAAGGACGCGATCGCACTCAATTCTTTGGGAAGTTGCGGGAGTTTTTGGTAAGTACGGGTTATGCTAGTAAGTAGATTTGGAGGTTTTTAACCGCAGATTAAAGCGGATTAACGCGGATTAACGCTGATAAAATCTGTAGGGGCGGGTTTTACGAATAATATCTAATTATTACTAACAATATTACTAAACCCGCCCCATACAACAGATAACCCACGTCAACTATTCATCAAATTTATCGTCACATCTTATATTTTTTAAACAAACTAAATTACTACTCACATCTTGCCCCATTCTCCAGAACAGGCTTTTCGGCCTGTTCCACAAAGAGTGAATTTTCTTGTGGAACAGGCCGAAAAGCCTGTTCATAAAAAGCTTATTGAGAATGGTGCAACATCTCAGTTACTAACAACTTGTGAAGAAATACCAAAAATTGTTGCTTTTTGAAGCGCCAAGCTAAAATAAGTATAAAATATCAGACATTAAATCACTTAAAATGGTATATCCACCTGCACCTTGGAATCTGCAAGGTTATGCTGTTGGGACTTTACAATTGGTAGATGTGGCACGAGTGCGCCCCTTGGTTCCCTCTGAGTTAGAAATTGTCTCTTTATTGCCCGGAAAAACCCTAGCTGGCATTTATATATCCTCCTATGGGTTGGGTTCGGTGATGGAGTACAATGAGTTAATTGTAGTTAGCGCGATCGCCAATTATGCAGGAAAATGGGGCGCTTGGATTTCCCACATCTACGTAGACAATCCTAACTCGGTAGCCGGCGGGCGCGAAATTTGGGGACTTCCTAAAGAATTAGCTCAATTTAGTTGGGAAGGCAGCGATTCGGTAAAGGCAGCACCGCTAGGCTACCGCGTCACAGTTAGCCAAGGAAACCGTCAACTGTGCAGCCTCAATTACAGCCAACAAACTTTAGCCTTACCGCTGCCTTTTAGCGGGAATGTTTTCAGCGCTGACCGCCGCAATTTGCTGTTGTTTAAAGGAGGATTAGAGTCTCGCATCGGTTTGATTAAAGGCGAATTAGAAGTGGCAGAAGAAAGTCCTTTTGGCAGTTTAAACTTAGGTCAGCCCTTGCTAACATTTGCCTGCGAAGATATGCGTTTAAAAGTCGCTGCGCCGGAAGTTGTGGGAAACAGAGCCGTTGAATTCAGTTATTAGCTGTAAAGTGCGGATATTTGCCGTAAACCTAAAAAAACACAACAGCCAGAAACCCGGTTTCTTGAAGAAGCCGGGTTTCTGGCGCGGCGTATTAGTTTGAGCTACTTAGTAATCTTTTTGAGAACTTAAGCTAATCCGCATTTAAATTGCATGGTAAAATAAATTTTCACTCTTGTGGGGTGGGCCGAAGAGCCCGCCCTCAACATACAATTTAAATGCACAACAGCTTACCCATCAAACGGCTAAAAACCGGGTTTCTTCCTAAATGCGTCGTTGCCGCACCCAATATTCTCCGAGAAACCGGGTTTTTTTTCGTAAGTCCTATTTTTAAATGCCAGCCCCCGGAGCGGCTTCAGCACCCATTTCTAAAACTGTACCGCGAAGGAAATCAATTTGTTGCTGAAAGTCCATCCCCTGAACCTTTCCTAATAAAGCTTTTCCTGCTTCTGGAAGTTGATAGTCGGGAGGCATGGGTATGATAGTTCCTTCGTCCATTCCTAGTGCTAAGAAATACCAAAAAGCCAGCTTGGTTTCAGGACTCATTGAGCCGTACATCCGGCTGATTTCAGTATTGGCTTTTGAGGCAATGTCGCGCATTACTTGTAGTTGTTCTTCGTGGGGCAGCGGTTTGACTTGATCGAACAAACCCTGAGCGATTTCGGAACCGGAAGCACCGGGAGCCGCTGGTGTTATTGACTTGCCCATTTCGGTGTAAACAAACCACAGCAAACCTAATTGGTCGTCTACACTCAAGCTCTGAATATCTGCTTTTCCTTGGTCGTAAGCACCGGTAGTAGTAAATGTCATTCAAGCCTCCAAAATAATATGTATTGCTCAGTTTTCTTATTTGTGAGAAAACTTTTGTTTGCTACTTAAGTTAAAGTACCTAATAAATAGTGATGCTAGAATCTTGCTTAAGACAGAGATGATCCCGGACATAAGTTCGGGGAGTAACTTCACCAAAATTGGGAAAAATTGCAACCAAAGGATGAGGCAAATTTGACACGATTGTTGTTAGCGGAGTTCATGATTAGCATTGTTTAGCCGATCGACGATCGCCTATAATCGCAACAGACCTGTATTGAGGTGGCTGTTATGTCGATCGCAACTGCAAAACGCTTCACCATAGCGGAATATCACCGCCTGACAGAACTGGGGTTCTTTGGTGAGGACGATCGAGTGGAGTTAATCAAGGGAGAACTTGTCAACATGGCTGCTAAAGGTACGGCTCATTCTGTTTGCGAGACACGCTTGGAACGCGAGTTATTTAAGCTGCTGGGAGAAAGGGCGACACTGCGGGGACAACAACCGATTATTCTGCCGGATGAGAGCGAACCCGAACCCGATCGCGCGATCGTGCAAAATCGCCCTGATGACTATCTATCCTCTCACCCCACAACAGCGGATATATTGTTACTGATTGAGATTGCGGATTCTTCTTTGAGTTACGACAAACAGGTCAAGTTGCCCCTTTATGCGGAAGCGGGTATCTCTGACTATTGGATATTTAACTTATTAGAAACTTGTTTGGAATGTTACAGCGATCCCTATCAGAATTCGCAAGGCAAATTTGGTTATCGCGTCAAGAGAATTTTTCTGTCTAACGAGACAGTTGCCATCCCTAATTTTGGGGATTTGTCCCTCGATTTATCTAAAGTATTTCCTCCTAGTTCGATCGGCGATAAATAATATCGTTTTCGGTGGCATCGGAATCATATATTTGGATAATGTCAGTGCGAGCGTCCTCGCTCGCGGTATGGATCGCGAGCGAGGACGCTCGCACTGCATAATAATTCCAATGCCACCAAATCAACCGGACATGATATCATTCCAAAGAAAATAGGCTGGCAAACAGCCAGCCTAGAATCAGGAGAACTTTATTTCAAACTCGTTGAAAATCTAGCTAAACAAACCCGAAATACCGTTGACTGCTATTGCTCCAGCCAAAGCGGAAACCACCACAGAAGTCAGAGCCGTACCGAACAGCCACCAAGCTGCGGCTGCTGCCGCTTCGCGCGCATCTTCTGCTTGCTGCTTGGTCTTTTTCTTGAGCTGTTTGATGCGTTTTTTGGCTTCATGTTGCAGGCGTTCCGATCGCAATAAAACGCTGTCCCTGGCTCCTTCCATTTGGTCAACAATTCGGTGAGCGTCAGTCTCGGAAATATCGGAACGAGAACTCAGCAGGGCAACTAAAGTACCGCGATCGAACTCACCTAAACGCTCTTTAATCGCGTCAAATCCTGCCTGCGGGTCATCAAACACTTTACGCAAGTCCCGCTTGATGCCTTCGTAGTTGAGCTCTGGTCGATCGAGCGAATTGAGGTAATCCCGGATTTTTCCGAAAATACCATCCATTGCTGACTGAAACTTGTCCTGAACCATTTGAACTTGTTCGACAATTTGGTTGCGGACAGATTCAATTTGGTCGGCAATTTTGTTGGCTTCCTCTTCCGAGATGTCTTCCCGCTGCGACAGCAATGCTACCAGAGTCGATCGATCGAAGTGCTTCAGGCGATCGCCCAAACTTTGCATCCCCATCCCCGGCTCGCTAAACAGCAACTGCAAATCGCGTTTGATGCTTTCAGGATTGAGTTCTTCCTTGTCCGTATTCCGCAAGTAATTTTCCAAACTTCCTGGGAAATCCCGTACACTTTTTTGAGCGCGAGATGCCAAGCGGCGGGGCGATTTCACGATGCTGCGAATCGAATCTTGCACGCGATCGATCGTCCGATTGATCTGTTCTTCGCTCAAATCTTCCCGCTGCGACAGCAGCTTGACTAAAGTTTCGCGATCGACCTGAGAAAGTCTGTCCCGAAGTGCCAAAGCACCCTCTTTCGGATTTTCAAACAATTTGGTCAAATCCCGATTGAGGCCTTCTGGATCGAGTTCTTCCAGGTTGGTATTCCGCAGGTACTCGCCAATTTTTGCAGTAACTTCCTCGTACTGTTGCTTAGCTCTATCTGCAACTATTTGCGGCGCGTGGATAATGTTGTCGCGCACAGATTCGATCCGGTCGATCGTCTGATTGATCTGTTCTTCGCTGAGGTCTTGGCGCTGTGACAGCAACTGCACCAGCGTATCGCGGTCGAATTGAGATAAGCGTTCTCTCAGCGCTTTAAATCCGGCTTCCGGGTCGTTTAACAGCGTTTGAAACTCGCGCTCGATCGCTTCGGGATTGAGTTCTTCCTTATTAGTATTGCGGAGATAGTCTTCTACCTTTTGCCGCAATTCTTGGGCTTTCGATTTCGCTTGCTCTTGCAATTCTTGAGCTTTAGAAATCACGCGATCGCGCGAACTTTCGAGCCGCCCGATTAACTGATCGGCTTCCTCTGGACTGAAATCTTCCCGCTGACCCAGCAACTGCACCAAAGTATCGCGGTTAAACTGCGAAAGGCGATCGCGCAAAGCCTCAAAACCAGCATCCCGATCTTCCAAAAGCGCTTGGAAATCCCGCTCGATACCTTCAGGATTCAATTCTTCCTTGCCGGTCGATCGCAAATAATTCTCAATCCGACTCCGCAAATCTTGAGACTGTTCTTCACCAGCAGCAGCTTGCACAATTTCCAACACTTCTTGTCGGACACCTTCAAGCTGTTCGGCAATTTCCGTCACCTGTTCAGGAGCAAACCCCTCACGGCGGCCCAGAATCCCTACAAAATAATCTGGATTAAACAGCTCTAACTGGCGCAAAACAGCCCCAGGAGAAGCTTCCGGGTCGTAAATCACATCCCTAAATTCCTGCTTGATTGTCTCCCGGTTGAGATGCCAAGGTTGGGCATTCATCAAGTAGTTTTCCACATCAGCCTTAGCTGTATTGAAAGGCAGCGCAGGCACTTTGTCGCCCACCTTAGAAGCCAAAGATTTAGCTTGTTCCGTCCCTTTGGCTGTCAGTTGCTGCAACTGACCAGAGATTTTTTCAACATCCAAATCAGACAAATCCGTCCGCGACAAAACAGTGCCCATAAGAGATTCGACACCCAACTGCATCGCTCGCTTCATGGGGCTGCTGGAGCCCGATTTGTTTTCCCTACTTTCCAGAATTTGAGACAGCTTGGCGTTGAGTTCGTCAGACTTCAGCAAATCGGGAGCCGCAAACTTGAGAAAATCCACCAACTCTAAATTCGGGTCTTTCTGCTCTTGCTGCTTGCCGAAAGTTTGCTTCCAAACGCCTTCTAGTTGGTCAGCAACTTGAGTTATTTCCTCTTGAGAAAAGTCTGTGCGACTCTTAATCAAATCCACAAAAGTCTGGCGGTTAACATTCTTCAGAACATCGCTTCCCGCAAGAGATTTGATATCTGCATCGCCCAGCAACTTTTCAAATTGACCGCGAATTTCCTTAACATCTAGTTTCGGTAACTGCAAAGAACCCACATAATCTTGCAGTGTTTCGCGAATGCTATCCGGGTCTACCGCCGAACTCAACTCGCGGCGTACAGCAGCAACAGATGCCTCTACAGTATTGACCATTTGGTCGCTAGCCATCTTGCCGCCGATCGCAGCACCCGCAGTACCCATGACGCCTTGAACGCCTGAAAAAGCAGTTTTGATCAAGGAACCGATCATAGAACCGACGGCGCTAGAACCGAGCCACACCAGGGTTAAAAAGTACGCAGCCCAGATGACCACACCAATAATTGCCGCTCCGTCTACGCTGGCAATTGAAGTTAGTTTGACGGCCAGAAAACAACCCAAAAATAAAGCCAGGTTAACCGTGACTAAAATCCAACCCCCGACTAAACCTTCGATTTTCCGAACTTTCTTGCCTAAACTTTCGGACTCATCATCATCATCGTCATCGTCGGGTAAAGCCTCGTCCCAATTTGATATCTTGGCGGCGATCGAGAAATTTGTTAACAGGAATTGGAAGCCGAAAGCCATAATGACTCCGGCGATTAATGCCACGAAAAACTGAGGGCTTAAAAACATCAGCCCTCCGATATCGGGGTGGTCAAATGGCACATCTATTTCTACTGGCATTTGGGCAATATTAAATTTGGGACTGTACAGCGACATTAATAACTCGCTTTCAAACATAATTTACCTCCTAAGTTTTTATGCCTAACTCGGCATGAAGAAAATTGTCCCCAACTTTTTTATAGGGGATTTTGTAATCTTTAGATGATGGTTTGTTTGGGTTCGGCTTTATCTTACGGAAGGCCTTATTAGTGAAATTGGGATGAGTAGTAAATCAGTTCTTTAGTTATCTCATCCTTACTGCTTATTATGGCTGTGGGAGCTAAAAAATAAATCCGTCTAAAGTCAGAAATCAGTCTTTCTGGGGCTGATAGCAGCCGAGTTCGCATAAAAGTGGCAAGTTTGAGGCGGGGGGCGTCACCCATTATCAATAGTAGTAAAGTGATCTTCGGCGCACCCTACATATCGTAGAGTTCGCTACCGAGTTAGGATTCCGTTGGATTTTCAGGCTCAAAACGAGCGAGTAATTGCGGGCGATCGAGCTGCATAATCAGTCGCGCGATCTCGATGGGTTCTAGTTGAATCAAAGGCTCGATTAGTTGGGATAATTCTTCATCAATCTCGCCCAAATACACTTGTAACATACTCTCAACAATCTCGCGTTTACTTTGCTGAATACCTTGCTCGATACCTTGCTGAATACATTGCTCGATACCTAGCTGAATACCTTGCTGAATACCTTGCTGAATACCTAGCGGAATACCTTGCTCGATACCTCGCTGAGTTGCTTCTTCAAGCCGTTGTAAATAGAGGGGTGATAGTTCCATAATTAACTCCAGATTTGGTCGATAATAAATAGTAAAGTGATAAGCTGTTGTGCATCTAATTTGAAAGTCAAATTTTCTACAATTATTGTGGAACGGGCATCCTGCCCGTCTCTGGATTCAATTTAAATGCGTAGCAGCTTATTGAGCGCACCCTACCGATTGTAGAGTGCGATGCTGACTCAGGATTCCGGTTGATTTTTATCTTCAAAATGAGCTAGCAATTCAGAGCGATCGAGCAGCATAATCAGCCGCGTGCTAGCGAGGGGATCTAGTTGAATCAAAGGCTCGATTATTTGGGCTAATTCTTCATCAATCTCACTAAATTTTACTTGTAGCAGATTCTCAACCATCAGGCGTTGAGCGCGCTGCATACCTTGCTGAATACCTTGCTGGATACCGCGCTGAGTTGCATCTTCCAGCCGTTGCAAGTAGAGGGGTGACAGTTCCATAATTAACTCCCGATCTTCTCGATCTATGTCTTGGCGGACTTCTAAAATAGTTCGCAAGTTGTACAACAATTCTAACGCATTCAACCGAAAGACATTATCTGAGGGTAATTCTCTCAATTCGGCAACCGCTTGCTTCTGCACGTTTCCCTTCCCCAAAACTCTCAGCCACAGGGTTTCTGGAGTGCGGGGCAGTTGGTGAATGGCAATAATCGCTGCTTTCAGAGATGGGCCCAGAAAATAAACTCCATTTACCCAATTTTCCGGTTCGGGAAGGGCTCGAAATCCAGCTAATATCGTGTCGGAAACAGTCGGCGACAGTATCCAGAGTTGGGGCAAGTCGGCCTCTGCAATCCGGGTATTTTCTCTAACTGCGGCGCGTTCAAATTCGCCGTGGATATCGAAGAGTTTGCCCAGACAACTGCGAATTTCTCCGATTTGGACTGGGCTGCGGAAGGGTTCAAATACAGCGGGTTTTGCTGCGATTTGACCCAGAATGCCGAGGGCTGTTGCTTCAACTTCCGGTTCTGCTTTCGGGGAAAATAAAACGTCAACCTGCCTCACTTCTCCAGCGACATCCCGGCTGGTTTCTACATTACCGAGAGGGGTTAATAGTTCTTTCAGATACTGTTTGGCAAATTGGTCGTGAATAAATCTGGTCATGCGATTTTAGATGTGAGATTTGAGATTGAGAATTAGTTACGGGATATGGGTTGGGCGCTTGCCTAAAGTTGCATTGTTTTTTGAATTCGGTAATTAGAATGTAATTGCGGGTCCTTCAACAAACATGATATCAGGTGCGCCGCAGCGTACCCTACGATTTTTTGCCGCAGCATTTACCCTCACAATTGCGAATGCTGCGAATACATCCGTACTCCTCGAAACGTTGACTGTGTTTGCGAACAGTAGGATAGGCCAGTAAATATAATGGAATTCCGATTAGTTTGTAAAGCAATCGACCAGCAGCATGAACAATATCCCAAATTTCGCTTAAATTAGGTTCTCGAACAAATTCTCCTATTTCATCTTTTAAGGCAACCCATTGAGATTGCACAGTAGGAGAGTGACAATTATCAAAGACTGCCATACCTTTTTCGTAGTTTTGCCAAATTTTATTCATATATTTAATCAAATCGGGCTTAGTTCTGATAATATCAGAAGTTGATCTAAAATTACACTCATCCGCTATTTTAAGGAAATCAGCCATGCGACTCTCTCAAATGCTTTTTGTTACCCTGCGCGAAGACCCGGCAGAAGCAGAAATTCCCAGCCACAAACTATTACTCCGTGCCGGATACATCCGGCGCATCGGTAGCGGAATTTACGCTTATCTACCTTTAATGTGGCGAGTTCTCAAAAAAGTATCTCAAATTGTGCGCGAAGAAATGGACGCTACCGGCGCTCAAGAATGTCTACTCCCGCAATTGCAACCGGCCGATTTGTGGCGGGAATCCGGCCGCTGGGATACCTACACTCAAGCTGAAGGTATTATGTTTGCCATGACAGATAGGCAGCAGCGAGAATTGGGACTGGGCCCAACTCACGAAGAAGTAATTACTACAATTGCTAAAGATATGATTCGTTCCTATCGGCAATTGCCTTTACATCTTTATCAAATCCAAACTAAGTTTCGCGATGAAATTCGCCCGCGTTTTGGGTTGATGCGCGGTCGCGAATTCATTATGAAAGATGGCTATTCTTTCCACACTAACGAAGAAAGTTTGAAAAAGACTTATCAGGATATGGCTCAAGCTTATAGCAATATGCTGCGCCGATCGGGCTTGCAATTCCGAGCAGTAGATGCTGATTCTGGAGCAATTGGCGGTTCTGGTTCTCAAGAGTTTATGGTGTTGGCTGAAGCGGGAGAAGATGAAGTTCTTTATACTGAAGATGGTCAGTATGCAGCTAATGTGGAAAAGGCTGTATCGATGCCTGCTGATGTGGAACCCTCGCCCTTTGCAACGTTTGAAAAGCGGGAAACGCCGGGAACTGAAACAATTGATAAACTTTGCAAGTTTTTGAAATGTTCTCCGACGCAAGTTGTCAAAAATGTGCTTTACCAAGCTGTTTACGACAATGGCATGACTGTTTTGGTCTTGGTAAGCATTCGCGGCGACCAAGATGTGAATCAGGTAAAGTTGCTGAATGAGTTGACGAAGTTAGCGGGCAACTATCAAGCTAAAACTGTTTTATTTTTGACTGTTCCCGATGCGGAAGCTCAGCGGAAATGGGCGGCTAAATCTTTACCTCTGGGTTATATGGCTCCGGATCTTGCTGATGATTATATCGCCTCCAACCCCCCCCAACCCCCCCTTACCAAGGGGGGGCAAGGGGGGGTATCTCCCAAGTTTTTGCGTTTGGTCGATCGCACCGCAGTTGACCTGACAAACTTTGTCACTGGTTCTAACGAATCAGGATACCACGTTGTCGGGGCTAATTGGGATAAAGAATTTCCGCTACCAGCAACGGTTGTAGGTGTCAGAACAGCCAAAAAGGGCGATCGGGCAGTGCACAACCCCGAACAAACCTTGCAAAGCGCCAGAGGCATCGAAGTCGGCCACATCTTCCAATTAGGAACCAAATACTCCCAAGCAATGGGCGCCACCTACACCAGCGAACAAGGCGAAGAAATGCCCTTTATGATGGGCTGCTACGGCGTCGGCGTGTCGCGGCTAGCTCAATCAGCCGTAGAACAATCCTACGACAAAGATGGGATAATTTGGCCAGTGGCGATCGCGCCGTATCACGCCATCATTAGCATCCCCAATATTTCCGACGCCCAACAAGTAGAAGTCGCCGAAAAACTCTATGCAGAACTCAACCAATCTGGCATTGAAACGTTACTAGATGACCGCGACGAACGAGCCGGAGTTAAATTCAAAGATGCTGATTTAATCGGCATTCCCTATCGCATTGTTCCGGGCCGTTCGCTGAAAGCAGGCAAAGTTGAAGTCGTGGAAAGAGCAACTCACAAATCACATGAAATTCTCATTGATGAAGTAAATTCTACTTTAAAACAGTGGATTGAAGCCGCCATCAACTAAGCCTTTATAATTGGTAAGGTGCGCGCACCGCGCACCTATATTTAGGCTTGCAATGTGCGCGGTGTACACCCTACATTAGCTCCAATCTTGGGAGCATCTCACTTTTGAAGCCAACCTAGAAATTGGAGTTGGGAGGCAGGATACAAGAGGAAAGAGTGAGAAAGAAGGAGCCAGAAGAAGTGTTTTTACAAATATGAGATTCTCCCCCCTCTTCCCTCTTCCTTCTATCCTTTACATCCGTTACATCCGTTACATCCGTTACATCCGTTACAAAATCCGTTGCCGAACTTCCTTGAGATGTGAAATTCCCTAAAACTTAAAACTCGGTATGAATCTGAACCTAAATCAGTTTCTGCGATTCCCTCAATCCCGAATTGGGCGGTACTTAGCTCAAGTAACTGTCGTTGCTGTCGCTTACGCCGTGGGGGCGAGGCTAGCAATTTCAATTCAAGGTGTTAGTCCCTTTGCGGCCTCGGTGTGGCCCCCCGCAGGAATTGCACAAGCGGGAATTTTATTGTTTGGGAGAAAAGTCTGGCCTGCCATAGTTTTGGGTACATTTCTGCTAAATTTGGTTAACCCAAATGAACAGATATTTGCGGTTTGGGTGGGAGGAAACGCCGGGGCAATTCTGCAAGCTGTCTTTGCAGTAACTGCCCTGCGCTGGATGGGGTTTCGTCCATCTCTCGATCGCTTGAAAGATGTAGTTAATTTAATCTTGTTTGGCGGTCTAATTTCTACTCAAATCAGTTGCACGATTGGCGCGTTTTCCCTATATTTAGCGGGCAAAGTAGATTGGACAGAATATTTTTCGGTTCGATGGAATTGGTGGTTGGGAGACACAATGGGAGTTTTAATTTTAACTCCCTTAATCCTAATATTTTTTCGCCCAAAAGTAACCGCCGATCGTTTAAAAAGACAAACAGGCCGCCAGCAAAGATATTTAATTTGGCGGGCAGTATGGTTATTATTATTAATTGGGGTGAGCTGGCTTGTCTTTGTGTCGAAAAATGAAGCTTCTATTTCTAGTTATCCCCTGGAATATTTGCCGTTTCCTT
The DNA here is from genome assembly GCF_036702415.1 of Microcoleus sp. D3_18a_C4. NCBI lineage: Bacteria > Bacillati > Cyanobacteriota > Cyanophyceae > Oscillatoriales > Microcoleaceae > Microcoleus > Microcoleus sp. D3_18a_C4. The sequence goes on from NZ_JAUBTI010000003.1 coordinate 158,827, forward strand.
TCATAATTTGGTCGGCGCTCCAATTCGGTCAACGAGCCGCTGTCCTAGCATCGTTCATTGTCTCAAGCATCGCAATTATGGGCAGTTCTCAGGGAGGGGGGCCGTTCATAACCAAAGCCGAAAATATCACTCAGGCTATCTTATTTTTGCAAGCTTTTATGGCTGTAGTTACAATGACCTCGCTGTTATTGGCAGCGACGGTAGCTGAACGCGCTGAGGCAGAAAATTCCCTGCGAGAAAGCGAAATTAAATATCGAGAATTGGTGGAAAATGCTAGCAGCATTATTATGAAATTGGATGCTGACGGCTATATTACTTTTTTTAACGAATTTGCCGAAATATTCTTTGGCTACACTCAGGAAGAAATCCTGGGTAAAAATGCAATGGGAACAATTCTTCCGCAGACAGACATCGAAGGGAATAACTTACAGTTGGTTTATCATGAAATTTTACAAAATCCCGATCGCTTTACCAGCTATGAAAATGAAAACCTCCGGCGCAGTGGCGATCGCGTTTGGGTATCTTGGGCAAATAAACCGCTGGTTGGTTCAGCGGGAGAAATCCTGGGAATCCTCTGCATCGGCACAGATATCACCGCTCGCCGAAAAGCTGAAATAGCGCTGCAAAAGCTGAATGAAAAGCTGGAAATCCGAGTTGAAGAGCGGACAAATGCCCTGAAACACAGCGAACTTCAGCTACAGAAACAGAAATCGGCATTAATTGATTTAGCCAAAAATAAAGCGCTGAATCAAGGCGACTTAACAAAGGCGCTTCAAGAAATAACTGAAACTGCTAGCCGTACTCTGGAAGTTGCCCGATCGAGCGTCTGGCTGTACGATCGCACTAAATCCAAGATCGAGTGCCTGGATTTGTTCGATCGCACTGTCAACCAGCACTCAGACGGTTTGGAATTAGCAGAAGCAGACTATCCTGTCTATTTCCAAGCACTCCGAGAAGAACGCGCAATTGCTGCCTTTGACGCGCAAAACGATTTTAGAACTAGAGAATTTGCGGAATCTTACCTAATTCCGTGCGGCATCACTTCCATGCTAGATACGCCGATTCAAATAGGCGGAGAAACAGCAGGAGTCCTCTGTTTAGAACACGTAGGAATGCCCCGCTATTGGACGATTGAAGAACAAAGTTTCGCTGTTTCTCTAGCAGACTCTGTAACTTTCGCAGTGGAAGCGCGAGAACGCCAGCGCGCTGAAGAAGCGCTGCGACAAGCTGAGGCAAAATACCGCAGCATTTTTGAAAATGCGATCGTCGGCATCTTTCAAACTACTCCCGATGGGGAATATCTCAGCGTCAACCCTGCTTTAATTCGTATTTACGGTTATAGTTCCTTTGAAGAGTTGAAGGGAAATTTAACTAATATTAACCGCCAGCTCTATGTATGCCCCAAACGCCGCGCCGAAGTCATTAATTTAATGCGAGAAAACGGCAAGCTATCAGATTTTGAATCTCAAGTTTACCGCCAAGATGGCAGTATAATTTGGATTGCGGAGAATGCTTATACTGTCTGCGACAGACATGGAAATTTGCTTTATTACGAAGGTACTGTTCAAGATATCACAACTCGCAAACAAGCTGAGGCAGCTTTGCGCTTAGAACAAGAAAAATCTGACCGTCTCCTGCTCAACGTTTTACCGCAAGCGATCGCCGACAGATTAAAACAAGACCAAAGCATCATCGCCGATACTTTTTCCGAAGTAACAGTATTGTTTGCAGATATAGTCGGTTTTACCCAAATTAGTTCCCAAATTTCTCCGCCGGAATTAGTTTCCTTGCTAAACGACATTTTTTCCACCTTCGATCGCCTAGCAGAAAAGCACGGGTTGGAGAAAATTAAGACGATTGGCGACGCCTACATGGTAGTAGGAGGATTGCCAATGCCCCGCAGCGATCATGCAGAGGCGATCGCCCAAATGGCCCTCGATATGCAGCAGGCAATTATTGACTTCAGCAATACCCACAATCAAGATTTCAGCATCAGAATCGGCATCAACACCGGCCCGGTTGTCGCCGGAGTAATCGGTATTAAAAAATTTATTTACGATTTATGGGGAGACACCGTTAACACCGCTTCCCGCATGGAATCCCACGGCTTGCCGGGGTGTATTCAAGTCACGTCTGCAATTTATGATATATTGCAGGACAAGTATGTATTTGAAAGTCGCGGCGCGATCGAAGTTAAAGGCAAAGGGGAGATGAACACTTACTTTCTTACAGGCATCAAGTTATAGCAGTAAGGAAAAAAGCCCTTCGACTTCGCTCAGCAGAAAAAGAAGGAATAAGCAATATAACAACTCATGTTTCAGCAATTAAGAACGTCCTAATATTCGGTCGCGGTTGCTATAGTTAGTTAAACATATAATACTCAGTATGAACCCCAACAAAAATCAGTTTCTGCGATTTACTCAATCTAGAAATTCGCAATACTTAGCAAAAGTAGCTGCCATTGCTTTTACTTACGCTTTGGGAGGAAAAATAGCAATTTCAATCCCAGGCGTCAATACATTAGCTAGCTGCGTCTGGCCGCCGGCAGGAATTGCACAAGCTGCACTTTTATTATTGGGTCGGCGAGTTTGGCCGGGAATAGCTTTAGGCGTATTTTTGTTCGAGACTATCAACAAAATGTCATTTTTTAGTGCATTGTTAGCTGCGTTCAGTGCTTGCTTGCAAGCTTTTTTTGCATTTGCTTTGTTGCGAAAACTCAACTTTCGCTCATCACTATCTCGGCTCATAGATGTAGTCAATTTAGTCTGGGGCGGCGCTCTAGTTGCGACTCAAATTAACTGCACTCTCGGCACGTTACGCCTGTGTTTAACGGGTTTAGTTGACTGGAGCGAATATTGGCATATTCGATGGAATTGGTATCTCGGAGATACATTAGGAGTGTTAATTTTTACTCCCCTGCTGTTGATTATATACAACCACAAACCAGCGCCCCGCCCTTCACCAAATACAGCTTCTCAAACAATTCTCAATCGCATCGGTGCCGGAATAGGTCTGCTGTTATTAGTAACAGTCAGTTGGCTAATCTACAACTCAAAAAGTGAAAGTAATCTCTCCGGTTATCCCCTCGAATACTTGCCATTTCCCTTAGTAATTTGGGCAACCATTCAATTCGGTCAGGTAGGGGCGGTTTTAGCATCTTTTATTGTATCCAGTATCGCCATTTGGGGCGGTTCTCAGGGAGGCGGGCCTTTTATTGCCAAAGCGGAAAATATCAATCAGGCCATCTTATTTTTGCAGGCTTTTATGAGCGTAATTGTAGTTACATCGCTGCTGTTGGCGGCGACAGTAGCCGAACGCGCCTCAGCAGAGGATTCGCTGCGGCAAAGCGAAATTAAGTATCGGGAATTAGTGGAAAATGCTAACAGCATTATTTTAAAAATAGATAGGGCAGGAAATATTACTTTTTTTAACGAATTTGCACAGAAGTTTTTTGGTTACGATGAAAAAGAGATAATTGGCAAAAACGCCGTGGGAACAATTATTCCCAAGACAGATACAACAGGAAATGACTTGGCAGCAAAGTTGAGAGATATTTTGCAAAACCCAGAACAATATACGCGAAATGAAAATGAAAGTATCCGGCGCAGCGGCGATCGCGTTTGGGTATCCTGGGCAAATAAACCGCTGTTTGACGCAGCAGGAAAGTTCGCGGGAATGCTGGCAATCGGTACGGATATCACAGACCGCAGGCGGGCTGAAATGGCGCTTTACAAGCTGAATGAAGAGTTAGAATTTCGAGTGAAAGAACGAACTAATGCTCTGAATGATACTTTAAGTGCACTGCGAGTTCAACAGGAACAATCAGAACGCTTGTTGTTGAATATTTTGCCTGAAGAAATAGCAAATCGGTTGAAGCGAGGAGACAGTACGATCGCAGATACTTTTGCTGACGTTACTGTCTTGTTTGCGGACATAGTGGGCTTTACTCAATTGAGCTCGCGAGTTTCTCCAACGCAATTAGTAGCCTTGCTGAATGACATCTTTTCGACCTTCGACAACCTAGCAGAAAGGCACGGTTTGGAAAAAATTAAGACGATTGGCGACGCTTACATGGTAGTAGGAGGGCTGCCCATTCCTCGCCCGGATCACGCAGAAGCGATCGCAGAAATGGCCATCGATATGCAGCAGGCAATTACTGACTTCAGCAATATCCACAATCAAGATTTCAGCATCAGAATCGGCATCAACAGCGGCCCGGTTGTCGCCGGAGTCATCGGTATTAAAAAATTTATTTACGATTTGTGGGGAGACACCGTTAACACCGCTTCCCGCATGGAATCTCACGGCTTGCCGGGGTGTATTCAGGTAACAGAGACAACTTATCAGCAGTTGCGAGAAAAGTATTCCTTTGAAAACCGCGGCGCGATCGAAGTTAAAGGCAAAGGCGAGATGACTACTTATTTACTGAAATGCCGAAAAGTGCTCTAGTAAAGGTTTTTCTCTAAAAGTAAGGGCGATCGCACTCTCAAGTGTGCGATCGCCCTCATTTTAATTTAGCCAAGTTTTTTAAAGCTTGTACAGGTTAATTCCAGCTTCCTTCGCCATGATTTCCAAACCCTTGTGTTGCAAGGTTTTAATCGCCTTTGTAGAAAGGTGCAATCTTACCCAGCGCTTCTCCTGCGGCCACCAAACCCGCTTCCACTGCAAATTTGCGTCTTGCAATTTGTGAGTGCGGTGGTGCGAGTGAGAAACTGCAAAACCGTTATTCGCCTTCTTCCCCGTTAGCTGACATTTCCGAGACATACTTCCCTCCAGATTACCGTTTTTTGCGTGCAGCATTTCATTATACCCGAAGGAAGAAGGAAGAAGGAAGAAGGAAGAAGGCTTGACTTATCCCTTTACCAATAGAAATAAACTCTTGCTCCCCCCCTTAGCAAGGGGTGGTTGGGGGCAGGGCTGTTTCGGGGCAACCACGGGGGGATTGCCCCTACGGAAAATCAGGCTTTTGTAGGGGCGGTGCGACCCCTACTCCCCGTGCCCGCCCCCCCACGGACGATGAAATCGATGTTTCAAATATCGGGGCAACCGGGCGTGGGATTGCCCCTACAAGAGAATGAAACAGCCCCCCCCTTAGCAAGGGGGGGTTGGGGGGGTTATTACATGGCACGTTCAGTCAATTTTGTCAAGACTTGATTCGATCGCTCGACAAAATCCTTCATCCCTTCAGCATCGAAACCCTTCTGGGCCATCAAAGCCAAGTCGTAAACGTGGTGACAAATCATACTCGCCAACTGACTTGACGGAGACTCCCCGCCGCCTTGAATAATCGCACCCTGACTCAAACTAGCCAGATTTTGAATCAGCGGGTGAGACGTATTCACCAGCAAAACGTGTTCTTCGGGGAATTCGGCCGCTTGCTGCTGCAAAAGCGCCGTCATGTCCCGCATCCGGCGCAAAGCTTCCGGCAAAAGTACGATCGCAGGTGGCGTCCCCTCCGCAGAGTCAGACTTCAAAGCTTCTGTGCGAATGTTCACTTTCGGCTTATTGAGAGCTTTTTGGAACATTTCTTTAACTTGTTCGCTGCGAGTTTTATTCGTCGCCGGATCGACAATTTCCGCTTCTTTCTCTTTGTCAATTAGCGTTTCGTCGATGTCGGAATCAACCCGCGAGAATTTGACATCTAAGTGTTCTCGTTCCAAGAAACTAATAAAGTGCGTGTCGATGAAAGAATCCATAAACAGCACTTCTAAACCTTGGCTTTTGTGCATTGCCACGTAAGTTGCTTGAGACGCCGGATCTGTACAATAAAACACCCGATTTTCGTGGCGTTTTTGATTGCGTTCCAAATACTCTTTCAGCGTCGTGTAAGGCTGCGTTGAAGTAGAAGTTTCCGACTTCGGAGTTACATCTTGCCACAAATCTCCTTCCTCAGTTTGCACCTGAACTTCGGGCGTTACAGTTTCTGGCTTCTGGGCTGTTGGTTCGTAGGTGCTGCGGTAGATTAAGATATCTTCGACTTGCTTTTTGAACTTGTCATCGTTGAGAGTTCCAAACTTGACAAAAGTGCCGATATCTTGCCAGCAGCGGATGTATTCGTCACGGTCGTCGCGGTAGAGTTCTTTCAGGCGATCACCCACTTTTTTCGCAATATAATCAGCTATTCTCCTCACAGTGCGATTGCTTTGCAAAGAACTGCGAGAAACGTTCAGCGGAATGTCGGTACTGTCAATAACTCCCCGCAGCGGCATCAAGAATTTCGGGATAATTTCTTCGCAGTGGTCGCTGACAAAAACCTGGTTGCAGAATAGCTTAATATTGCCTTGGGTAACATCGACCTCCGGGCGCAGTTTGGGAAAGTAAAGAATCCCGTTGACAATAAAAGGATAATCTGTATTCAGGTGTACCCACAGCAGAGGCTCGTCTTGGTACGGGTAAAGGTGGCGGTACAGTTCTAAGTAATCTTCTTTTTGCAAATTGCTGGCTGATTCCCGCCAAATTGCTTTGTGCTTGTTGAGTTCCTCACCCTCAAATTTGATGGGAACGGGCATGAAATCGCAGTAAGTTTTGATTAACTGCTTAATGCGACTGGGTTCTACATATTCTAGTTCTTCATCTTGGAGGGTAAGAGTAATAGTAGTGCCGCGTTCCGTGCGGGAAGATTCTGATAGTTCAAAAGCGGGGGAACCGTCGCAAGACCAGTGTACGGCTTGGGAGCCTTCTTGGTAAGAAAGGGTGTCTATATCTACTTTCTGAGCGACCATGAAAGAAGAGTAGAAACCTAGGCCGAAGTGACCAATAATTGCGTCCTCGCCGCTGCCTTGGTATTTTTCAATAAATTCTTCTGCGCTGGAGAAAGCGACTTGGTTGATGTATTTTTTTACCTCGTCGGCGGTCATGCCGATGCCGTTATCGGAAATTGAGAGGGTTTTGTTTTCTTTGTCGATCGCTATGTTGATTTGCGGTTCGCCCATGTCGCCGCTGTATTCGCCGGAACGAGAAACCATTTTGAGTTTGGCAATGGCATCGACGGCGTTAGAAATTAGTTCCCGCAAGAAGACTTCGTGGTCAGTGTATAGCGACTTCTTGATAATCGGGAAAATATTTTCGGTATGGATTGAGATTGTTCCCTGTTCTAAAACTGTCATAATTTTTCGCTAGGTATTTGTCGGTCATGAACCGTGATTAGTCATTGGTCATTGGTCATTGGTCATTAGTTATTAATTGTTAGTCGAGCTGAATTTTCCTGTTATACGTTGTTAGCTGCTAACTACTAACTACTAACTACTAACTACTAACTACTAACTACTGACTACTGACTACTGACTACTGACTGAGGACTAATGACTATTTAATGATTTTCGGCGATCGTGCTACCTTTTGCCAAAGGGATTACCCGAAATAACTGATTCGGTTTCCCTCACATGGTAACTCACAAAGGCAATCGCAGAAAAAAGGTGCTGCCACAGCCCAATTCGCTGCGGGCGCTGAGGCTGCCGCGGTGTGCGCGGGCGATGGTTTGGGCGATCGCCAATCCCAGTCCCGAACCGCCGGTATGGCGCGATCGATCGCTGTTGACTCGGTAGAATCGATCGAATATTCGCTCTAAATCTGCCGCCGCTATCCCAATACCGGTATCTTGAACCTGAACGATCGCCTCCTGGTGGCTGCAATCTAAAATAACTGTTACTTTTCCCCCAGGCGGAGTGTATTGAATGGCATTAACAATTAAATTAGCAACTAAGCGATAAAGTTGGTCGGAATTGCCGACAACATTTAATTGCTGTTGCACCCGCACGGACGATGTTAGGGCTACCTTAGAAGCGATCGCCAAAGCTGCCAATTCCTCTACTAAATCGCTAACAAGGTCATTCAAACAACACAATTGAGGGCGATCGCGTATCGCTTGATTATCCATGCGAGCCAGTAGCAGCAAATCAGCCACTAACTGAGTCAATCTGCGGTTTTGGCGCTCTACAGTTCGCAAAATTTCCCGCGCTTCTTTTTCATCCAATTGAGGCATCAACAGTGCTGATTCTACTGTCGCCTGCGAAGCCGCTAAAGGTGTCCGTAATTCGTGAGCAGCATCCGCTGTAAACTGTTGAATTTGTCGGTAGGAAGAATAAATCGGTTTCATTGCCAATCCTGCCAATAACCAACTAGCAAAGCCTATCAGAATCAATGCTGTAGGTAATCCTAATTTTAAAACCCATTTCACTGTACTGAGATAATCATTAAAGTCTTGTAGGCTCCGGCCAACTTGAAAATATCCCCAATCTTGCTGTGTTTGGGTGTGGAGCGCTACAGAAATTTGGTGAAAAACATTACCTTTGGTGTCAGTTATTGTTTGCCAGTATTGGGAGTTAAATCCGGCTGGTAATTCTTCTGGATAATCGCCAGCAGTAGCAATTAATTTACCGGAATAATCAAATAAACGAATATAGTAATAGCCTTGGTTGATAGCGCTTAAAATATGGCGGCTTGGCAACTGTTCTTTATCTTTAATGCCGTTAACTCCAATTACGCGGAGGTTTGGCAAAAGCTCATTGACTATTGGTTCTAGGCGTCCGGGCTGCTGCAATTTTGTTTCTAGGCTGTCGTGTAGCGTCCCCGCTACCGATTCTAATTCGCGGTCTATGGCTACCCAGTGAGCGTGGGCGATCGACTTATATACGCCCAATCCCAGCAAGCTTAAAATCAAACCCATTACTGCTGCATAGGAAAGGGCTAATTGCCAGCGAGTTCGGTTAAATAGTTTATTTTGATTCATTTTTATAACTTAAGCTGTCCGTCAAACAGTCCGCCAGGGAATGAATTCCCTGGCTAATAGTTAAAGTCCTCTAAAGAGGACTAAAGAACTCATTAGTCCTCTTTAGAGGACTTTAGCTTTGAGGCAGGGAATTCATTCCCTGGCGGACTATCGGTTTTACTTTAATTTTTCATCCGGTATCCGACGCCGTGTACAGTTTCAATTAAATTCGCGCAGCCAACCGACTCAAGTTTGCGTCGCAGCAAACGCACTTGAGCTGCTACCACATTGCTAAAGCTATCTGCACTCGCCTCCCATAGCTGATTCCGAATTTGGTCAGTGGTGACAATTTGGTTCGGATGTTTCATAAAGTATTCTAGCAGTTGAAATTCTTTGTTTGTCAGCGAAATTATCTGGTTTTTGCCGTGGGTATCGACATGACAAGCAGTGCGATTTCCGCAGTCGAGAACGAGATTCCCTACTTGTAGCTGTTGTGGTTGAATTTGGGGCGATCGTCTTTGCAAAGCCCGCAACCTTGCTAACAGTTCCGCCATCCCGAACGGCTTGACTAAATAATCGTCAGCCCCGGCATCTAGTCCCGCAACTTTATCTTCCATTCGGTCTTTTGCTGTCAGCATCAATACGGGCAGCGCGCTATGTTTAGCACGCAATCTCCGCAGCAGTTCCAATCCTGACAATCCTGGTAGCAACCAGTCAAAAATAGCGAGGGTGTATTGCGTCCACTGGCTGTCTAAATATTCCCAAGCTTCATTGCCATCTAGGGCCCAATCCACTATATATTTTTCCTGCTTTAAGGTTCGCTCGATCGCTTTCCCTAAATCTGGCTCATCTTCAACTAGCAAAACTCTCATAACTCTAATTTATAGCGGTAAATCCTTATACATTGTTAGCGATCGGCAGCATCTACCCCAACATCTAACCTCACATACTGAGATGAAATCAGCATGAAATTTTCTAATTTCGCAGAAAAAGATGATAGTTGACAATCATTGACAACAAGCTGGAAATGTCTTATACTCAAACACAATCAAATTTTTGAGAATATTTTTCAATAAGTATGACAGATTTATCCGATCGTCCCCCCATGAAAAAGCCGGGACGCTGGAGCCGCCGCCAACTGCTACAGCTAGGAATAGCTGGGGCTGGGGTAGCGGGCGGCGCGATCGCACTTCAAAATTTGACTCGCAAACCGACATCAGTTGCGAGAATACCGCCCATGCCCGCAGATGCAGTCACCGTCAGCAATATGAACCCGATGCAAATTGCGCGGGATTTTGATTACGGCACGGTGACGCGCGAAAACGGGCGCACGGTTCGGGAATTTCGCCTGGAAGCTAATACTTCGATCGTCCAACTTAACAGCGCCGTCACTTTCAACACCTGGAACGTGAACAATCGCGTGCCGGGGCCGACATTGAGGGCAACTGAGGGCGATCGTATCCGCGTCATTTTTTATAACAAAGCCGGGGATTCTCATTCGCTGCACTTTCACGGCGTTCATACCAGCGAAATGGATGGCGTTAAACCAGTGAAACACGGTTCGGTATTTATTTATGAATTCGATGCCAATCCCTACGGAGTGCATCTTTATCACTGCCATATTGAGCCTGTAACTCGTCATATAGGTAAAGGACTCTATGGAATGTTCATCATCGATCCGCCAAAACCCCGCCCTCCCGCAGATGAAATCTTGTTAATCATGGGAGGATACGACGTAAACGACGACAAAAAAAACGAACTATACGCTTTTAACGGGTTGCCCAATTATTACATGAACAACCCGATACCTATTTACCGAAATCAGCTAATCCGGCTTTACGTTCTCAACATGATTGAGTACGAAGCGGCAGTGACTTTTCACCTGCACGCCAACTTTTTTGACGTATATCGCACGGGAATGACTTTGACTCCCAGCGAAAGAACCGATGTAATTACAATGGGAGTAGCTGAAAGACATATTTTAGAATTTACCTACGGCTACGCTGGAAAATTTATGTTTCATCCCCATCAAGATGCGATCGCCGAAGCAGGCTGCATGGGGGTATTTGAAGTCATCACTTAAACCAATCGCGCTCCCCGATTACAGCGATTAAAGTTAAGAAAGTCTTAAATTATCTACCAAATTTTCTCGCAAATAGGTAGAATGAATAGCTCCCAAATAATTGAGAATCTTTCTTAATAAATTGTGAGTCCAAACGCACATCACATAAAAATTAGCAACAGCCATGTTATCAACTTTTCGTTTATTACTCACATCTTGCACCATTCTTAAGAACAGGCAAGATCCCTGTTCCATAAACAATGACTTTTCTTGTGGGGTGGGCGTCCCCAAGAACAGGCAAGATGCCTGTTCCACAAACAATGACTTTTCTTGTGGGGTGGGCGTCTCGCCCGCCCGTAGCAGGGTTGTTGCAAATGTTGCAAGATATCGTTTATTACCTACCGCCGCTGCTACAGCCATCCTCGTTGCTCTGGCCGGTTGCGCTTCCCCCACAGCCAGCAACACCGACAGCACACCCTCACCCGCTGCTACAGCCAGTCCCGCATCCACAAGCGGTCACAGCGGGAATCACGGCGGCAAAGGTGGCATCAACATCAATACTGCCATTCTTTCAGAGTTAGATAAACTCGAAGCCAAGTTAGGAGTACCAGCACTTTCTAACAAAATTCAAGCCAGCCGCCCTTACGGAAAAGTCGAAGAATTGGTTTCTAAAAATGTCATTACTCAAGCCCAATTCGACCAAATCAAAGACGTGGTAACTATTGAAAATGTGGTCCTGACAGGCGAGCCCAAAGATGTAGACTACATGACTAAACTTGGCTTGATGAAAGGGCATCTTATCGTAGCCAAAGAACTCTTGGATCAAGGCAAACCCGACCAAGCCGAACCGCACATCGGGCATCCAGTCGAAGAAATTTATGCCGATGTGGAAGAGCAGCTAAACGAGCGTAAAATTCCCGAATTTAAGACTACTTTAATTAAATTGCAGGATTTAGTTAAAGCAGGTGCAAAAGATCCTGCTCAAGTGAATGCGGAATTTACCACATCGATGCAAGCTGTAGATGGAGCAATTGCCGCCCTTCCCGAAGCCCAGCGAAAAGATCCGAAATTCGTGCTGCAAGTGATTAACGGCTTGCTGGATACAGCTAATTCCGAATACGCAGCGGCGGTTGCTAACGGCAAAATTTCCGCAATTATTGAATACCAAGATTCGCGGGGTTTTGTCATGTACGCGGAAAGCCTGTACAAAGACATTGCCGAGCAAGTGGCTAAAACTAGCCCGGAAATTGACAAAGCAATTGTTGCCAACATGACTGAACTTAAGGCAAATTGGCCAACTGCGATCGCACCCCCCGCCCCCGTAAAAACCACCGAACAAGTCAACCAGCTAGTTAAAACGATCGAAAGCGACAGCCAAAAAGTTCTCAAACCCGCCTCTTAAAAACATTACTCTCATCAACAGCGGTAATTGGTAAATAATCTGCCAATTACCTCGCTCCTTAACCAGTCCCATTTCCACCATAAAAAAATGAATTTTGGCGAAGCATTGCCCACCTTTGTAATTACTCTCCGCGAAGGAGTCGAAGCCGCCTTAGTTGTCGGAATTGTTCTAGCTTGCCTCAAAAAATCAGGACAAAGCTATTTAAGTCCTTGGGTTTTCGGCGGTGTTGGCGTTGGACTGATTGCCAGTGCTTTGATAGGTGTACTTTTCGGCTGGACTATTCAAATTTTGTCCGCATCCAATCAGCCTTTTGCACCGATTATGGAGTCGCTGCTAGAGGCAATCTTTGGGGTTGTGGCGATCGCAATGCTGAGCTGGATGCTGATTTGGATGACCAAACAAGCGCGATTTATGAAAGCCGAAGTCGAAGGCGCTGTGAGTGCTGCCTTAACGCAAAATTCTCATGCCGGTTGGGGCGTATTTAGTTTAGTTTTGATTGCCGTGTTACGCGAAGGATTTGAAACCGTTTTGTTTGTGGTTGCCAAATTTCAACAAGGAATTATTCCGGCAATCGGCGCTTTGGCGGGCCTTCTCTCAGCCACCGCACTTGGTGTCCTGCTGTTTAAATTGGGAATCAAAATTAATATCCGCCTGTTTTTCAAATATATGGGCGTTTTATTGCTCTTCATTGTAGCGGGTTTAGTGGTATCTACTTTGGGATTATTTGACAGCGCGGTGAATATTTTATCGCAATCAAATCGCGAATCAGCATCACTGTGTTTCTATTACGAAAGATTTACTAAAATCCACTCTTGCATTCTCGGGCCAATGGTCTGGAATACCTCGCAACTGCTTCCCGAAGAAAAGTTTCCCGGTTTGTTATTGAGTGCGCTGTTTGGATACACGGATAAGCTCTATGTCGTGCAGGCGATCGCTTATTTCGTCTTTTTAATTACCGTGGGCGGGATTTATTTTCAAAGTTTGGCCGGTCGAGTCTTTTTTCCGTTTAAGAAAACTCAGGTAACGAAATAGGAAATTAAGTGCGATGAAAGGCGATCGGCTTTTTAGTCTGAACTTCCCCCTACAAATATACTTACACAAGCTCAAAACCCTCTTATCACAAAGGTGTCAATTGTTGAGTAAAAAAGTGTGTACCCAGGTAGATGATTAATATCTGTTTGCGATCGGCAATTATATTGAATCTACAACAATTGAGCGCGATCGCCTGCGTCAGCTCTTGCTGATAAATGGGTACAAATTTTTAGCTCAACATTTGCATCCTTTGTTGAGTAAGAGTTTTAGGGCTGTTAGTACATTTGTATGAGAAGTCCAGATTAAAACCTGTGAGAGAGACGAGAATGGGTGGATGACTTTAGTAATGCTATAGCCCTAGGTGAATTGACGGAACTACCCCGCAGGGGGTAAGTTCCGCTTTACACTCACCCGAAGTACAACCAGCAGAAAGACTATGGTCTGCAGACAAATGAACCGATAGCCAATCGCTGTTTGAAAAACGCAAGATGAATTAGAAGCTGTTTTATTTGATCGGTGTCAAAAACGGTTAAATCTCAAATCGCTAATTAGCGGCTTGACCCATTTCTATTCGTAGCCGGAGGCAAAAGTTTAATAATGGTTAATCGACCGGACATGAGATTAATCATCCGCCTGCACACGATCTATACAAGCTTTCAATTTTTCAGCTAGCACTTGTACATGGGGTTCTTGCAACATAGTAAGATGTCCACCAGGAACTTCATAGATATCCAATCCTCCAACAGCCAGCTTACCCCAGCCGAATTTAATGTCAATGTCTACCAACTTAGGATCATACAAGGAGTCGCTTACAGTAGTTTGCATACTAGATACAAAGAGCGTTATTCGACCTGAGTAGGCTTGCGGTACATATTGGGTTTGGGCTTCTCCGTATGCCTCCTGAAAAGTTTTGTATCGAGTCTTGTCCGACCCACGAAGACCGTTAGCCTGGAAAAATTTGTAGTAAATCCACTGAAGCTTTTTGCTCAAATCATTGAGTTTCTTCAGACCATAGGCAGGGCCGAATTCCAAAAGGTTACTCAAGAGGCCAAAAGCCCGCTTGTGGATAGGCTTGGGTGTGTATGCGCCTAAACCGAGAGTATCCAACAAAGCTAGCAGAGCTACCTTCTCACCCTCTGCGTGGAGCTGTTGAGCTACTTCGAGTGCTACCATTCCTCCAAAGCATAAACCGCCTAGAAAATAAGGGCCATGAGGCTGGACTATTCGCATTTCTTTGATGTAATGAGCCGCTAGCTCAATAGGGTTGAGGGAAGCCTCTGTTGCATTCATCATCTCTATTGATAACCCATAAACGGGTTGCTCCGAACCCAGATGAGATGCCAAAGCGTGGTATATGCCGATGCCTTGAAAAAGAAAAATAGGTGGCTTGGAACCGTGAGGCTGAATCGGTGCTAGCGCAGACCCAAGTTTTGAGTATCCTTCCTGGCGGAGAATGCTGGCCAATTGCTCAACTGTAGGTGCCTGGAAGAGAGCAGCCAGAGGCAAGCTTTTGCCGAATGCCTTATTGATTTGAGCCAACAGGCGCACGGCTAGTAGAGAGTGTCCTCCCACGTCAAAGAAATTGTCATTCACACTAATCGGCTTTTTGCCTAAAACGTTCTCCCAAATTTTTGTTAGTTGGATTTCTAAATCATCGCTGGGAGGCACAAAGGTACTTGCTGGCTCTTGCCTGAGCCCGTCGGGTGCGGGCAGGGCGCGCTGGTCTATTTTCCCGTTGGGTGTTAAGGGTAGGGTGTCTAGGAAAACGAAGGCTGATGGCACCATATAGTCAGGGAGCGTTTGCTTCAGGAAGCATCGTAGTTCGTCGGTAGTGGGTTTCTGCTGTTGGTTTGAAACAATATAGGCAACTAAACGTTTGTCGCTTCCATAGTCAACCCTTGCTGTTACGACACACTGCTGCACAGTAGGATATTGGGATAGAGTTGACTCAACCTCCCCTACTTCGATTCGGAAACCACGAATTTTTACTTGATTATCTATGCGACCGAGAAACTCAATGTTCCCGTCGGGTAGATAACGAGCTAGATCCCCAGTTTTATAAAGGCGTGTCCCTGGTTCATTGCTAAAGGGGTTTGGGATAAATTTATCTTTGGTCAAATCGGGGCGGTTGAGGTAGCCTCGAGCGATGCCTGCACCACCAATATGGATCTCGCCCGATACACCAATGGGAACAGGATTCAAATATTTATCCAGCAGATATATCTGCATATTGGCAATAGGGCGACCAATCGGAACCTGTGTTCTGAGTTCCGAAGACTGACAATGATATACACTGCTCCACACCGTTCCTTCTGTTGGCCCGTATTCGTTGAACAAAGATGTCTTAGCCAGCAGCTTAGTATGGCGTTCAACCAACTCTCTGGAACAGGGTTCGCCTGCGACAATAACACCACGAAGACAAGTGAGCTGTTGTGGTTCCGCTTGCTCCAAAATCAGGTTATAGAGAGATGGAAGACTCAATAAATTTGACATCTCCCCATGCCTAAAGGCGAGGGGATTCATAAGACCACAATTTAAGTCTTACAGGTGCTGACAAGTCACCTCTACCAACTCCACTTAGATCGAGTCCAAGTATTGTTGCTACTTTACGACCAATATTTGCACAACCATTGCAATCTGCATTAATTAGCCACCCCTTCGCTGTCCGATATAATCCACGTTTAATTCTTGTTCCAGAAGCTTTCCACCACTCGGGTTTTTCGCCGATTTTAGGCAGTTCGTCAGCATCGAGAAAAGAAGTTTTTGAAGTATAGGATTCTTCGGTTTCGACGAATTTAATTCCGTACTGTTCGCCGAGTTGAGCAATTCTATCTTTTAACCTACCCGTGGGAATCTGAACAAATTTTTGATTGGTATTTGTACCCAGATTTAGCGAATCTTTCTGATGCTTGTTCCATCCAAATATGACTGTACCAATCTTGGATGATATACAATGATTTATCACCTTACGAGCAGCTTTATTAACTGCATCCCGCATTGTTCTATTTCTGCTTTCGGTCAGCCGTTCCAGTCTTTTCGACCAGAATCCATTGTCTTTTCCAGACATCAAGCTTGCCACTCGTTTGTTATAGCCTTGGTTGATGGACTTGAGATGCTTTCCGTCTACGATGAATGAAGTTCCAATATTGCTGACACAAGTTATCCAGTTGTCCATCCCGTGGTCGATCATCAATACAGAATCAACGTTGACATCGGATTGAACAGCTTCTTTTTGGTAAACCAATTCTAGATAAAAACATCCGTTTCTGGGTAAAATCCTGTACTCTCGAATCGAAGAATGCTCCTTATTAGATGGCATCGTCAGATAGAACGCATCTATGCCAAACCAAGCTTTAACTTGCTTCCCTAAAGGAAATCGCAACATTCCATCTTTTAATTTGACTGATCTACCTGTAAAAGTTACAAGGGCTAATCCACCTTCTCTGTATCCCGGAAGTCTTGGATGTTGCGTCACTGTCCCTTCTTTGATTCCAGCTAGCAAGCCCAAATAGGATTGGAAAGATTCAGCAACGCTAGTCAGTATCTGCTGTGCGGTATCTGAATAAAAAGCTTTATAATGAATGTTTCGATTGTCAGTTCCTAAAACTTTATGCAGCTTGGCTCTACTCGGTATCCTGCCAGTTTTGAAGAATAGTTGTCTGGCATAATAAGTTCCACAATTAATTAACTTTGAGGCTTCACTACACAAGAATTCTAAGACTGCTTTCAATTCTTTGTCTGGACTAATTAGATTTTGCTGGCATCCATACATTCTGTTTTCCTCCTTGCTCTATATTAGCATAGTATTCTTGATTAAAGATTTAAATATGACTACAAAACAACCAATACCAAGAAAATATTGAAGGCGGTTGAAACCGCTACCGACTTCCTCCCCATGTCTAAAAGCCAGGGGCTTCCGTCTCGTTTTTCGGTGATGGAATGACCAGGGTCAACTCATTCCCAAACCCAGCTTGGTGCTCGTCTAGTTTTTCTACCCGTTCTACGACCACCGGAAAAATCGGCTCGCGACTCCGATCGGGCAATGAACGAAGTGCCGGATACCTCGCTACCACATCACGCGCATAAGTCTTGTGAAGTTTGGTCAACTCCACCTGCTCCTCAAAGGCTTTAAAAACTTCCTCAAAACTTTGCTGGTAGTCTATATCTACGCGACAAGAAACAATTGATGCAAACAAGCCTTCCAGTCCTATCAACTCCCGTTGCACTTCGACATCTCTATATCCGATATCAAAACATCCAGTTCCTACAAGACGGGCTAGATAAGTAGCAAAAGCAGCAAACAGGAAGTCACTCTGATTCCAAGCAGGATGGCCCTCCAGAAAGGTTGTGACCTCATCCGGTATGGACATCTTTACACTGGTGTACTGCTTTTGATTCAAGTGCGAGGTAGTTCGATCGGCATAGGGAACCGCGATCGGCTCTAACGTCGCCAGCTTCTCTACCCAGAAAGCTTCGTGCTGAGCAATTAACCCATCAAACCTCTCAATACGCCTCGCCCTATCTGGCTCGATGTCCTTAAACTGATACCCAACTTGCAGTCCAAATCTCTCGACCAAATCAGGAATCGATAGCGCTTGACCATCGATGGTCAGCACTTGGCGCAGCGCTACCTCGTAACTTGCTGTAGAAACCGTCAAGAAGCTGGGTTCGATCGCCGTGATTGTTCCTGGAGACGACTTAGACCGGTCATCCTTAACTTCGAGTTTGGGGATAACGATCGAGTCGTTCCCTATAGCCAACTTCGCCACACCAAGGGGATTGGGGTAGGAAGCAAAGTCCAATGCCCTAATGTCGGCATCAATATCATAGGCACAACGATTGAACGAGAGTACACCTCCAGCAACAAGTCTTTTTGAGTGTCGCAAATAGGTTCGCTCATCCAGATTTTGCTTCAAAGCTAACGCTTGACCACTTGATATCTCATCCACTAACTCTTCAAACGCACGAATTGCGGCTTCATGACATTTCCCAGTGAGAGAAAATGCCGTATCGTCATCAGCAATATCGATAGCAACCTGCTTCAGGATATCGCCGCCCTCAGCCGAATCGCTCATCACATACCACGTCACCCCATGAGTTTTCTCCCGGTGCATCAAAGCCCAAGAGGTAGCATTGAGTCCCGCATACTTCGGCCGTGGGGCGTCATGGTAGTCGATCGCTAACTGGCGCGGCAACTCCAAAATTTCTTTGGGTAATAGCGAGCTGTTTACAATGTTGAATAGGTAATCAAAAGGCTGTTGTCTTAAAAATGCTATGAGATTCTCTGTTTGTTGGATGTGAGGTATGTCCTTTGCCTTCGCCCAGCTACTTATCGATGTATCAGCGGAGATGACACCGAAAATCTGATGACCCCGCTCTAAAAGAAGTTCCGCACATTGAACAAGTAAAGTTCCTTGTCCAATAAGAAAGCAACTAAATGGATTCTGAATAGACATAGTTGTATTGCTTATAGTTTGAGCCACTCAATTCACCAGTGTTTACTACGGAGTCTTTCCACGGCATAGCAAATCACTTCATTCCCTTAATACTTATTCTGTGTTTCAGGAATGAAATAGTTCGCCACACGCTCTAGAAGCTTTGTTAGCTAATTTTAGATTTTTTTAAGTAGCTAGGTTGACATCATCACTGCTTTGTAAAACTCATCTAAACTTACCTAAAGCCATCTTTAGACACAATTCGGAGTTTACTTCCTACGCTGTTGGGTAGACGGCTAATCCCAAGATAAGTAGGCTATCCCCCTCCAGCCGAGGGTTCCCAGTTTAAAATGTTGATGCTGGCGTTGAAATCACGATCTAAAGATCTGCCACAAGCAGGACAGTCAAAAGTCCGAATGCTTAGTGGCATATCTTTTTTAGTGCCACAATTCGAGCAAGTTTTAGTGCTGGGGAACCATTGGTCTACCAGCACTAAATTTGCCCCATACATTTTGCACGCCATATCGAGTTGGCGTTTGAATTCGTAAAACCCTAGATCCGATATTGCCCCGGCTAACTTGTGATTCACCATCATTCCTTGAATGTTCAAGTTTTCAATCTTAATTAGCTTAAAAGTTTGGGCGGTGGGAGTTGTTAGCTTGTGAAGAAAGTCTAAGCGAATACGAGCTATCCGTGCATGGAGCCGACGGATTTTATGGTAGGTTTTGCGCTGATTTTGGGAGCCTCTTACCTGTTTTGAGGCTTTGCGTTGCAAGGTAGCAAGCTTGGTTTTCGCTTGCTTTAACGGCTTTGGTGCATCAAAGACCTGTTGGTTTGACAGCGTGGCAAAAGAATTAATCCCTACATCGATTCCTACAGAGCTTTCAGATTGTTGAACTGGCAAACGTTCTGCATCAACGCAAAAGGAAAGAAACCAACGACTTCCTTCTTTTGAAATCGTAAAAGTTTGAGACACATAACCGCATTCTAGGGCTTCGTAGAGTCGAAAAGTTCCCAATGTAGGAATCTTGATAGTGCTGCCAGCATTTAGTAAAACTTTGCCGTTAGACGAATCAACTGTAAAAGAGTGACCGTCTCGGCGACTAGCAAATTTTGGATGACCTGCCTTTCCAGAGCGATACCGACTAAAAGCATCTTTCAAGTCAATCAAAGCATTTTGATAAACGCGACTAGATAATTGATTCATCCAAGCGAATTCAGGCTGTTTCTTGACGTAGTTGGTGAGAACTTTTTTGAATTCGTTAAGTACCTTTGAGTCTGTGAATTGTCCCTCGCCATACATTTGAGTCCGCAAGCTCAACCCCATGTTAAACACTACCCGCCGAAATCCTGCGTGTTTTGCCATCAAGGTGGCTTCCCGGTTATTCAATTTGAGCGCTCGCTTGACGGCAAACACAAAACTTCTCCTCAACGATTAACTATGGATATTTTTAGCGAACTATTTGGCACTTAAGTCTTGCTCATAATTCGCGCTTTAACCCCAGTCCGTCAGCTTTGCCCTTGCCAAAGGCTAGCTTAGCGATGGATGCGATCCCCGTGAGCCCCATCATAAACGATCGCTGCCTAGTCCTGTCAAGGTGCGATCGAACTCCAGCCCAGTCCGCGATGGTTCCTGACGGGCAATTGTCAGCGGAGTTTTAACCTGGACTTCCCCGATACAAATGTACTAACAGTCCTAAAACTATTACTCAACAAAGGATGCAACTGTTGAGCTAAAAAGTGGAACCCATTTATCAGCAATAGCTGACGCAGGCGATCGCGCTCAATTGTTGTAGATTTAATATAATTGCCGATCGCAAACAGATATCAATCATCTACATGAGTACACAATTTTTTACTCAACAATTGAAACCTTTGTGATGAGAGGCTTTTGAGCTTGTGTAAGTATATTTGCATGAGGAAGTTCAGTAAGAGGGGAAATGCAAGAGGCAGTTGTTTGTTGCTCATCACTAATGCGCCCATAAGTTAGAGCGCATTAGGAAATCAGCTATTTATTGATTGAAGGTAAAACGACCGTCAACTTTTTCTCCGTTAATATCCGCAGTCACTTTCACTGGATACTGACCGGGTTCATTGCCGGGAAACAACACAGCGTAATGTTTGCCCTCAGCATCATACTTGAGAGCTAGGGTTTGCTGCTTTCCACTCGGCAACTGCACTTGAGCCGTCACTTTCGCGTTAGGAACTGGTTCCTTTTTATCCCCTTTTAGCAAAAATAAATCTAAATGAGTTCCGGTAGCTTCTTTTTCCGGTACAAACTCTAAATGGTAAGCTCCAGACTCCACAACTTGCCCCCCTTTAGTTGGTGTTGCAGGAGCAGCGGCGGGAGCCGAAGACGCGGGTTGAGAGGCAACAGGAGGGGATGGTGGACTGCTATTTGTATCGCTTGCTTGGTCGCCTTTACTGCAAGCTCCCAAAAACAGTAATCCGACACTACCTAGAACAATTAAATTTGACTTGAGCGATTTCATTTGTTTGACTCCTTGCTGACTGACAATAATTGGAAAATATCACACATTAACTACCTTGCCATCTTCAATAACTGGCTGAGGTTGTTGAGGTCGTAAAAAATGCCCGAATTGAGCATACAAAGCTGGCAAAACTAACAGAGTCAAGGCGGTCGAAGTAAATAACCCTCCTAAAACTACGACTGACAGCGGTTGCAAAATTTCCTTTCCCGCCCCACCTTCAAAGACTAAAGGTGCTAAACCCAAAGCTGAAGTTAAAGCGGTCATCAGGATGGCATTAAGCCGTTCCATCGAGCCTTTAATAATTGCTTCCTTAAAAGGCAGTCCTTCAGCAAATTTAGTGTTGTAGTTGTCTACTAAAAGCAAGCCGTTACGGGTAGCAACACCGAATAATGTGACAAAGCCAACCAGGGAAGCTACAGAGATGATGCTGCCAGTTAAAGCTACCGCAATTACTCCTCCTACTAATCCGATCGGCAAATTAATCATAATCATAGCAGTGGAAGGAATTGACTTGACGGACAAGTACATCAATACTGTAATTACCAAAAATGCGATCGCACTAAATATCATAATATTTTGCGACGCTCTTTGTTCGGCTTCAAATTGACCGCCGTACTGGATAAAATAGCCAAAAGGCAACTCTACCTCTCGTTTGACTTTAGCTTGAATTTCATTCACAACCGATCGCAAATCCCTATTTTTAGCATTAGCCGCTGCTACAATCAAGCGAGAAACATTCTCGCGGTTAATCGTATTTGGCCCCGTACCGTATTTAACAGTCGCAACTTGGGCGAGGGGAATCTTGTTGCCGCTTGGAGTATCTACCAACAAATTTTGAATAGTTTCTAAGTTATTTCGGGCTTCAGGCTGCAACCAAACAACTAAATCAAAAGTTTGCTGCACTTCCAAAACTTGAGAAACAACTTTGCCGTTTAAAGCTGTCTCAATTATTTCAGAAAGCTCTCCGATTTTCAAACCGTATCTACCCGCAGCTTGACGGTTAAACTTAATTTGAATTTGTGGCACTGGCACCTGCGGTTCGAGTTGCAAATCCACAATTCCCTGAACTGTTTTCATTTGCTCTTCAACTTGGGCACCGATGCTGCGAAGTTGATCCAAATCCGGGCCAAAGATTTTGACAGCAATCTGACTTCTGACACCAGATAAAACCTCATCCATCCGGTGAGAAATAAAACCGCCGATATTTGGTGCAACTCCCGGCAATTTACCAAACTCCTGCCGCAGCGACTCCAAAGTTTGCGGCCTGTTTTTCATGCCCTCCTCGCTCAAACCGATATCAATGTGAGCTAAATTGACTCCCGCAGCATCAGCATCTCCCGGAGCTCTGCCCGATCGCACTTGCACATATTGAAACCTGCTATCATCCTTAAGGGCATCTTCAATAGCAAAAGCCGCGCTATCTGTTGTCTCCAAAGACACGCCCGGATAAAGCATAATAGTATTCACCAAAGTTTGCTCCTGAAACTCCGGCAAAAACACCCGTCCAAAGGAAGGCAAGATAATTAACGCAGCCACCATGCTAGCAGCAGCTAAAGCTAAAATAATCCCCGAATAGCGCATTGACAAATTTATCGAAAAATGATATATGCGCTTGCAAAATCTCGGCAGCCAAGGTTCTCGTGAACTCATGCGTTTGGTAGGCAACAAGATAGCGCAAAGGGCCGGAGATATTAACAGCGATTCTAAACTAGAAATCACCACAACTACCAGATAAGTAATCCCCATAGGCGTAAAAATTCGACCTTCTACACCGGGCAAAGTAAAAATTGGAGAAAAAACAACAATCCCAATAACAGTCGCTCCAATTAACGAATCGCGCACCTCCTCACTGCCATCAAAAATCACATCCATCACCGGGCGAGGATGAAGAGAAGACGTATTTTCTCTCAAATTGCGGTAGGTATTTTCGGCATAGACGATCGCATCGTCGATCGCAGTGCCGATCGCCACCGACAAACCCCCCAAAGTCATCGTATTTAATCCCAGCCCCAGCCAATACATCGCCAGCAGCGCCAACAGCCAAGTCAGAAAGAAATCCAGCAAAACAACCGCCAGAGTGCGCCAATTCATCAAAAACGGGATGAGAATAAGGGTGACAATGATGCTGCCTTCAACTAAAGCCGATCGCACATTCTCCACCGAAGAATTAATATATTCTTCCTGTCGAAAAGTCACAGTAACTTTAATATCTTTTGGCAGAGCTTCCTGCACCTGGGCCATTGCTGCCTCAACTGCTTTCGTTACCGTCGGAGTATCAGCAACTGGCTGTCTGTTTACCATCACAATCACAGCTTTTTTGCCGTTAAAACTGCCATCGCCCCGCTTGATTGCAGCACCAATCTTGACCTCAGCCACATCACTAATTCTGACGGGTGTTCCGTGGCGAGAGTCGATCGCCGATTGCTGCAAATCTTCCAGAGACTCAATCCGCCCCACCCCCCGGATTAAAGTTTCTCGATCCGGCGTAATTAAATACCCCCCCGGCGCGTTAACATTCGCAGCCGCCGCCGCTTCAGCTACTTGCTGCAGCGACACATTAAAAGCTTTCAACTTGGCAGGTTCTACTAATACTTGATACTGCCTTTCTTCGCCCCCGTAAGCCACCACTTGAGCAACGCCAGTCACTGCCAAAAGGCGATTTGTGACTTGCCAATCAACCAGACGGCGCACTTCCATCAAAGGAGTAGTTTCCGAGGTAAAAGCATAGGTAATAACAGTGCCCACAGGAGAAGTTGTGGGAGAAATTTGCGGTGTTTCTACCCCAGCCGGGAGTTTGCTTTCAGCTTGCTGCAACCGTTCTGTTATCAACTGCCGCGCTTGATAAATTTCAGTTCCCCAATCAAAGATTACCTTAACCGAAGAAAGGCCCACAGCAGAAGACGATCGCACTGCTGTCACCCCAGGAGTTCCGTTAATCGCACTTTCGATCGGTAGTGTTACCAAAGACTCAATTTCTTCCGGCGCGAGACCCGGTGCTTCCGTCTGAATTTCCACCTGCGGGGGTGCAAAAGGAGGAAAGACATCAAGCGACATTTGGGGGATGATATACAATGTCCACAGACTAACAATAATGGTGGCGATAACGACTAGCCAGCGGCGGTTAATTACCCATCTAAGAATTGTGCTGAACATTTAATAATTTGGGAATTGGGAATTGGGAATTGGGAATTGGGCATTGATAAAAACAGCTATCCGTCTATCCGTGACTTCCGTGTCATGCTGTTACTTCAAACTCTTGACCGAAAGCCTCCAGGATACCCGCCACGTGATTCATCCGTCCAGAAATAAAAAACCTGTATCCGATGAAACTTGCCGAACGTATTTATCTCGCGCAAGTCAATGCTTCAATTCTTTAATCTAAAATCTAAAATCTAAAATCGATGGACTTCTGCCTCTTGAGTTTTAACGTGATGGTTGTCATTGTGTAACAGGAGTTCATTGTCCAACGCCGATGCAGAGGCGGAAAAACCATTATTTGCAGTATTGTTTCCAGAATCCGCTGCTATTGCTGGCAATTGGCGCCGATTTCCCCACAACACGCCGGCTGTGAAAGTCAGGGATGCGATCGCAACTCCTCCCCCTATTCCCGCCCACCATAAAGACACGGGTAAATTATTAAAATTAACCTCTGCTGCCTTTGGAGTTGCGTCTTTCTTTGCCTCGTGTTTTGAGGGCTTGCTGCCGCCCCGCAAAGATTGTGCGTAAAGTTGAGGTGCTCGCTGCGTTACTATCAAATCTCCCTCGAATAAACCCCTCTTCACTTCAACTAAATCTCCGGCCGTTTGACCTTGTTCAATTTCAACAGCTTGATAAGCATTGCCATTTTGGACGTAAACGGTTTTTTTACCGCTAACATCCACTACCGCCGCACTCGGAATTGCTAAAATATTTGTGGCAGTTTTGTCGGTTAAAATCTCCAACTCCGCAAACAGTCCGGGCTTTAATTCACCGTTAATATTATCTAGTTCTGCTTTCACCGGCACAACCCGCGTTTCTCCTGACACGGATGACCCAATTAAGGCGATTTTTCCATTGAAAGTGCGATCGGGTAAATTAGCGACTTTTACCCTGACTTCCTGGCCCTGTTTTACTTGATTCAGGTCTTTTTCGTAAATGTTGGCTGTGGCAAAAACGCGGCTGTCATTTAACAGACTCATCAACGGTTTTTCAGCGTTTACTGACTCTCCTGGGGTGATGAAGCGATCGGCTACCGTCCCCGAAATCGGAGCAACTACGGTAACGAGTCCTCGATCGTTGGCAGCAGTTCCTAATTGTTGCAGTCGCGCTTGATAGGCTGCGTCAGCCAAGCGAATGCGCGATTGAGCGACTTCGACGGCAGTTTTGCCGCGTTTGACTTGGTTCTCGGCTTCTAGGACTTCCCGGCGGCTCTGAGCTCTGGTAAGTTGAGCTTTTGCTTCTGCTACTCTGCCTTGAGATTCCCGCAATTCCCGCATCGGCAGGTCTACTTCGGCTTGTTTAATTTCGGTTTGGGCTTTGATAACTTCTGGACGGCTTTTTGCCTTAGCAACAGCGGCTTGTGCTTCGGCGAAGTGGGCTTGCGATTCCAGCATTGTGCGCCGCGCGATCGCCCCAGATGCCACTAATTCTTTGTCGCGATCGAACTGTTCTTTGGCAACAGTTAATTCTGTTTCTGCCCGTGCTATTTCGGCTTGCGCTATTTCAACTTGACGCTGATAGTTTTCTTTAGCGGCTTGCACAACTGAACGCTTGTTTACTAATTCTTGTTCTTGCTGGTACTGCTTAGTTACCGCTGCCAATTGGGTTTGGGCTTGGGCGATTTCTGCTGCGGATATTTGACTTTGGCGATCGTAATTTTCTCGTGCTAATTTGAGATCGCCTTCCGCTTGCTGCAAATCTGCCTCAGCTTCGGCACGTTTCGAGAGAGATTCAACCCGCAATTGTCCTAATTCTGAACTCGATAAAACCGCCACCGGTTGACCTTTTGATACTTTGTCCCCAGGCTCAACCAGCAACTCTACTACTTTGCCAGCAACAGGAGCCGTAACTTCAACTTTTTCGTTGGGTAAAGTTTCAATTTGTCCTGTGGTTTTGATGCCGATATCTAGTCGCTGGCGGGCGGCAGGGGAGACTTTAATACCTAATCGTTTTGCGGTTTCGGCATCGACAGAAATAGCAGCAGGAGTTTGAGTTGTTTCGCCGCTTTGGTGAAATTCATCTCCGTGGCCAGCGTGGGCAAAAACAGCGGCAGGAGAACTTAGCAAAATTAGGCTGAACAAACTTCCCGAAAAGCTGCTAATAATTGCCGGATATTGAGCATATTTGTGGAATATCATCGTTGGCAATGTCCTTGAAATCAGGTTGAGTGCCACAGGTTTAGCAGTTGGTATTTTGCCAAGGTAAGTAAGTGATACCCATTAAGTAAAGTTACTTGTTAGCATTTTCCAAGAAGCGACTGCTAAGCAATGACCAAGAGCTAGAAATGCTCTACTCAACCTAGTATTTCACGGTCAAATGAAATTAGGATGAAATTTCGCATCAGCAGCCCAGATGCCCACCAGCTTCTAAAATACGAAGATAAGTTTCGCCTAATGACAAGCGATTTGGCTGTAGATTTTTTGCCGATTTTTTTATCTCTGCTGGCGCTGCAATTTCGTTGGTCAATGCGCTCACTAGCTCATCTACGGCTGCATTGGATTTATAAGTGGTGTTTAATTCCAAGCTATTCAATATCATAAACTACCCTCTCTATCTATATAGCTTTTTGCTGACCTATCTACTACTTTAGAGGTATGGCTGAGCAATTGTCTACAGTATTATTACGTAACTTGCTACTACTTTAGAGGTAGGGCGGCTCAATTATCTACAGTCTGTGTAGGTACTCTCAGGAAACTGAGGTGGAGTCAGACAAATGCTGACAGCCACAGTCGAGCTACATTACTTGGTCTACCAAGGTGGTCGCCACTTTTTCATTTGCTCAGTTTCTTGCTTTTGTGAACCAAGTATGTTCTTAACTATTGAGCTACTGTGATTAATGTCACTCATTTTTTGGATTTGGGTCACGTTTTGTTGAGGTGAGCTAAATTACTTTTTGTACCAAGCTTGCCGCCACTGCTTCATTTGCTCAATTTCTTGCTTTTGCGAAGTCAGAATTTCTTGAGACAATTTCTTCATTTCCGGGCGTTTTGACTTCTTCAAAGCATCTTGGGCCATCACTAAAGCTCCTTCGTGGTGAGGAATCATCGCATTGATAAATCGCAAGTCAAATTGGTCGTCAGCCGCCCCTAAATCCATGCTCATCATCATGTGGTGCATTTGTTCGGGAGTCATGGCCATCATACGACCCATAGGAGCCTGATAAGCCATCGGGGTACTGCTGGCTTTGGGATACCAAGTTTTTCGCCACTCTTTCATTTGATTGATTTCGCGGTTTTGAGCAGCAATTATATCAGTGGCAAGTTTTTTCATTTCCGGGCGTTTGGATTGTTTAAGCACATCTTGAGCCATTTTTACAGCACCTTGATGGTGTACTGTCATGCCATCAATAAATCGCAAATCGTAGTCGGCATCAGCCGGGCCTAAATCCATTGACATATCGTGATTCATGCCATGATGCTCCATGCCACCCATGCCACCGCCTTGTGCCACGTTTTGCTTGTTGTTTGCTTCGGTTGCAGCCGTAACATTTGGGGCGGGAGTTTCACTGGAAGGGGCATTTGAACAAGCTGCAAGCACTCCGCTGGTTAAAGCGGCTGTGGCGGTCAACATCAGCGCTGCAAAGCCTGTTTTCAATGAAAGTGGTTTCATAGAGCTTATATCCTTAAAACTGCCATTTATCTTCAGCTTTCCACATATAAATGAAATTAGGATGAAATTTTTGCTGCGAACTTGTAAAGAATTATTGCTCTGCCGTCGATCGCACTCAAAGTTAAGATTTACACAACTCACAACCTAATTATGTAGGGTGCACAGTGCGCGCCTTACCCCTAGGGGTAGCGTGTCAAACCAGTTTTTTCATCATTCCTGATTTATTTTGCAATTCCCCTTGACTCTCCTGTGGACTGGAGACTTTACAATAAAGTTAATTCATTGATTGAGCAGAGTAGTTTCTGCTGAGGTTCAAATTATGACATTACAGCTAAAAGTGCCTAAGATGGCTTGTTCTGCTTGTGCGACTACAATCACAAAAGCAGTCCAAGCCATTGACTCAGCCTCGACGGTTGAGGCGGATATCAAGACAAAATTGGTCACGATTCAAACCGCTAAGTCAGAAAGTGAAGTTAGGAAAGCGATCGCATCGGCGGGCTATCCAACAAGTCAATTTTAGATTTTAGATTTTAGATTTTAGATTTACTTGCAGCTTTGAATCTGGGAGATTTAACAAGAGTCTAAAATTTTTGATTCTCCACGACAGGAGTACGTCGCACGTTATCCGTTTTTAGGCGAGGTCATTTGAAGACAGAAGGTAACTTTATAAGTTAGGAGGGCATCTATGGACAATCTCACACTTAAACTGCGGGGCATGAGTTGTGCTTCTTGTGCTTCCTCTATCGAACAAGCAATTCAATCTGTTCCCGGCGTACTTGAGTGTCACGTAAATTTTGGGATGGAACAAGCAACCATCCAATACGACTCCAAGCAAACCAACTTAGAAACAATTCAATCTGCTGTTGATGATGCGGGATACCAAGCTTTGCCGCTTCAAGAAATGGCTGCGCCAGAGGATGATTCCGAACAAGCCGATCGCAAATCTGAATCTCAAACATTGCAGCGGAAACTCTGGACATCAGGTATCATAAGCATCCTGCTAGTTGTGGGATCTATTCCAGCGATGACAGGCTTGCATCTGCCATTTATTCCCGCATGGCTGCACAATTTTTGGCTGCAATTAGTCCTGACATCACCCGTACAATTTTGGTGCGGAAGATCGTTTTATGTGGGAGCTGGGAAATCCCTAAAACGGCGTGTAGCAACAATGGATACCCTGATTGCATTGGGTACGAGTGCTGCTTACTTTTATTCTGTATTTGTGACAGTTTTTCCCGGTTTCTTCACGGCCCAAGGTTTGACTCCTAGCGTTTACTACGAAGTGGCCGCCAGCGTTATCGCCTTAATTTTGTTGGGGAAAACCCTAGAAAATCGGGCGAAGGGAGAGACTTCCGAAGCCATTCGCAAACTCATGGGTTTGCAAGCAAAAACTGCTCGGATAGTTCGCAACGGGGAAGAATTAGAATTGCCGATCGCCCAAGTGGAAATTGGCGACATCGTGCAGGTGCGGCCGGGAGAGCAAATCCCCGTAGATGGAGAGGTAATTGAGGGTGCTTCGACGGTAGACGAAGCAATGGTTACGGGAGAAAGTTTGGCTGTCAAAAAGCAGCTTGGCGACGAAGTTATCGGAGCCACAATTAATAAAACTGGCAGCTTTAAGTTTCGGGCGACAAGAGTTGGCAAAGATACATTTTTAGCTCAAATTGTCAAGATGGTGCAGGACGCACAGGGGTCAAAAGCACCGATTCAAAAGTTAGCAGACCAAGTGACTGGTTGGTTTGTTCCCGCAGTAATTGCCGTCGCTTTAGCTACTTTTATTATCTGGTTTAACGCGACGGGAAACATCACTCTCGCCACGGTGACAATGGTGGAAGTGCTGATTATTGCCTGTCCCTGCGCTTTGGGTTTGGCGACTCCGACTGCTGTGATGGTTGGCACGGGTAAAGGTGCAGAAAACGGGATTTTAATTAAAGGAGCCGAGAGTTTAGAATTGGCTCACAAAATCCAAATCATCGTGTTAGATAAAACTGGAACTCTCACAGAAGGCAAGCCCACTGTAACTGATTTTGTGACAATTAAAGGAACGGCGAACAGCAATGAGTTAAAGTTGCTGCAATTGGCTGCGTCTGTAGAGCGAAATTCGGAGCATCCTTTGGGGGAAGCTGTTGTGAGGTACGCTCAATCTCAAGAGGTTAATTTGACGGATGTTAAGGATTTTGAGGCGATCGCGGGAAGTGGCGTGCGCGGGGTTGTAGGCGGAAAGTCGATCGCCCTGGGAACGCTGAGGTGGATGCAGGAACTAGGTTGCGATACTGAATATCTGGAACTGCGCGCGAGAGCTTTGGAAGCTGCGAGCAAAACGGTTGTTTGGATGGCTGTAGAAGGCAAAATAGAGGCAATTCTGGGCATTGCGGATGCCCTCAAACCATCGTCAGCGCAGGCGGTGAAAGCGCTTCAAAAGCTCGGTTTGGAGGTGGCGATGCTGACTGGGGATAATCGCGCGACTGCGGAGTCGATCGCCCAATCCGTGGGCATTACTCGTGTTTTTGCCGAAGTTAGACCCGACCAAAAAGCAGCTCAAATTCAAGCCCTGCAAAGGGAAGGAAAAATTGTCGCGATGGTGGGAGACGGGATTAACGACGCGCCGGCTTTGGCCGCTTCAGACGTGGGAATTGCGATCGGCACCGGCACAGATGTGGCGATCGCAGCCAGCGACATTACCTTAATTTCAGGAGATTTGCAAGGCATAGTTACAGCAATTAAACTTTCCCGCGCCACCATGCGGAACATCCGCGAAAATCTGTTTTTTGCGTTTATTTACAACATCGCTGGAATCCCGATCGCGGCTGGTATTTTATTCCCCATTTTTGGCTGGCTGCTAAATCCAATTATCGCCGGTGCAGCAATGGCTTTCAGTTCAGTCTCTGTAGTTACTAATGCTTTGCGATTGCGGAATTTTCAAGCCAAATCTAGTGCATAAATTAGGATTTTTCCCCAACATCCTGGTAAGCAATGCCCACCAGACACCGATTTATCAACAAAAATCTTTTGTATAAACTAGGAGAAATTTAAAAAATGTTGAACCAACGCCAAATCTTAGGAAGCCTCGGAAGTTTAGGAATTATGCTCGGAATTGCATCGGGAGTTCGAGCCAATCAAATCTCAATCCATCCTGCCAATTCAACCGCTAAATTTCGGCATATCGAACAGCCGTTAAGTTTAAAAATAGGCGTAACAGCAGGCGGATTGACCTTAATTGGTTTAGAATTATGGTGGTTTTTGTTCAGTAAAAAGCCAGCTAAAACCAAGTAAACTTTGCCGACGCGGTTTTTTCCAGCAAGAAATCGCTAAAATTGAGGAAGCTTAAAAAATTTGGAGTGAGCTAAATGCAACTACTACACACGATGCTCCGAGTCGGCAACCTGGAAGAGTCCCTCAAATTTTACACCGAGGTTCTGGGCATGAAATTGCTGCGAAAAAAGGACTATCCAGACGGTAAATTTACTCTGGCTTTTGTTGGCTACGGCGACGAATCAGACACTACAGTTTTGGAATTAACATACAACTGGGGCGTCACAGAGTACAATTTGGGGGATGCTTACGGTCATATTGCGATCGGCGTTGACGACATTTACGGTACTTGCGAAGAAATTAAAGCTCGCGGTGGTAAAGTTAGTCGGGAACCCGGCCCGATGAAGCACGGTTCAACAGTCATCGCTTTTGTGCAAGACCCAGATGGATATAAAGTTGAATTAATTCAACTGCAAAATCAAGGTAGCAACACCCAGAAAGTAGCAGCAACAACCGCATCCTAACTTTCTTAAGAGGGGGAAGGGGAAGGACAAACTATCTTCCCTCTTCCGTTTTCCTTTTGACAACAGTCGCACCCACAACTGTCAACTGTCAACTGTCAACTGTCAACTGAAACTTTTTATTCGATCGCACCGACGGTACAAACTGCTGCAAATAAATTTTTTGCCATAAAATAGAAAAGCTGCTGCCTATTTGGCTTAAGCTATCAAATTGAGGAATTAATTTAGATTCTCGGCGCTTGTCTACAGCAGCGAGCGCCGAAAAGAATACAGCTAATACTAACAAAAATACCACCATCACACTAAAGAAAATAGTCCAATAAACTAGAAATTCGCTTGTGTAGCTGACCCCGAATATCCAGTTAATCACTAAATCCGATAAATACAAAAACAGCCCTACTGAAAACCCCACCGCGAACAAGAGCCACGTCCACCTAAACATATCTGTTGCAGTCTTGCTATTTTTGGACACAGAAAGTTCTAACTCTCTAATTTGGCTGTTAATATTTGATGTGACTTCATACAAGGTAGACTGCAAAGAATCTCTGATATAATTGAGTTCATTGTCGAGGTTTATGCACTGCTCGGAGGTACTTTTATCCAAGCTCAGGTTTTGAATTTTTTTGCGGTGCGCCGCCAGTTTATTGTCTAGAGTGTAATCCCATTTTTCCAGCCGATCTACCGTCAAATACAAAAGTTCCCTATTAGCATCTAACAAGCTCTGGCAATTTATGATTGATTTAACTAACTTGCTGAGATTGTTGATATGCTCTTCTAGAGTATGTTGGTATTCCCTTTGTTTAGCTGACAAGAAACTTGCGAGTTCGACCTCCCGATCGCCGCACAGCGCCAAAGCCTCACAATACAAGTCGTCAATTTCCATTTTACCGAAATACAGTGACGCTTTGTACTCCTCGATTTCGGGAAGAGTCAGGGATTCTAAAGGCTGATATTTTACATTAAATTTATATAGGAGCGCTGTCAGAATCTGCGCCGCTTTTCGCTCCAGCTTGTCTTTATAGGGTTGTAAAATAATTGCAGCTAGATTTTTAACTCTCGCTTCCGGGTGGTTCAGAAAATCAAATATTTTGGCAAGTATTTTGGAGAATTCCAAGTTATTAAAATTAGTTTCCGCAACTTCCAAAAAGTTTGTTACCGCTGCATCGTTTTCGGTATTCAATTTGTACGGGCCCCTAAGTGCGATCGCCGCAAATACTCGATCGATCCAAAACAGATATTCCTCGCAATCCATTGGCAGGCTAGGCAGCAGCCAGCTAGGGCCGTACACCCAAAAATCGAGACAATTCTCATATTCCTTACCGCTGTCATTTCTGCTGCAGTCGCCGAAAGCAAATTTGTTGCTTGCTAATAGTTGAATTTGCTCTTCTACAACCAGCCGCTCAATTTCCCCTGCATTGATTGTGACATTGACAGCACCTTCCTTGCCTTGCCCTGCTTCATCCAACCAAATTGACTTAATACTAACAGCCGCAGACCACCGAATTAAAGGAGTCGATCCCCCTCGCGCTTCCTGTTCTAACGCCGCCAGCAGATTTTTGCTAAAATTACTTGATCTAGCCGTTCTCTCACTTGATATCAGCCCCTCTCGCACCTTCCCAAATGCCTGAATTGCCAAAGCGCGAAACAGCAAATTCGGATGCGGTTTTCGGACGGATTCCGGTATATTTTCTCTGAATATTCCGCTGTTGGGTACGCCCAAAACTTCAGCAAAAGGCTCGATGCCGCACTGTTGCAGGAATTTTTCAACTAGGTTTATTCTTTGCCAAGGTTGAGTATCTTTAGTGAGAGAGAAGATTAGCGCTGTGCCGCTGCACCCCATTGACTCAGGGATGTTAGTGCGATCGAGTTTCCACATATTGCTCGTCATAATTTGTCGCCATGACAATTGCTAGATATGGAGGCCGTTGTTGGATGCTGAATTCAGCATTACATTTACTGTGGCTTTTTGTCAATATTAGTCTGGGACGCATAGGGAGTTATAAACCCGGTTTCACGAGTAAGTTTATTATAACTCAAGCCTAGATTTTTCCTATAAACCTAGTTGATCAAGGCCAATGTGCGTCCCGAACTCAATATATTATTTAGCAATAATTGGTCAAATGTCACACTTTTAGATTTTGCCACGAAACCCAACCTACTAAAGTCATTTTTTTGTCGGCTCTTTTAAGATTTGGTCGCTTACCATTTTGTCAACGATTAAGTCACTGATAATTTGAGCTCCGTGGGAGGTAAAGTGCAAGCCGTCATTATTTTTTACATAGCCTCGCTTACCCGATTTATTAGCAACTACAGGAACAAATTTTCCTCCTTGTCCAAATGTCTCCCAAGTAGAAATAAATTCGATTTTGGATGAAGATTTGCTGGCAGTTTTATAAATATTGTTCATGATGGGAAAAGCTTTGAGATACGAAGATTTGTTAGGCATCGATTGACCGACCCAATACACTTTTCTCACGGATGACGAATCAAGTAAATTGGCATATCTTTCAACTCTTTCTTGATAAGCTTTTTGCCAGTCTTGGGTCATAACAGCCCAGGCTTTTCCTTGAGAATCAATGATATTTTGACGGTCATTGGTTCCAAACAAAACTATCACTACATCCGGCTGGTAATTATTAATAATTTGGCGACTTCTGGCATACCAATCATAATAATCAATCCGATTTAATCCGGTCGATACCTTGTAGTCAATTTTCGTATCGGCGATATTGTATTTTTTCTTAAGAGTGTACTGGAGTTGAATTCCTAAGTCGAACATTACGGAATCTCCAATAAATAAAAATCTGCGATAAGGTCTGGTCAGTTTAGGTTTAGCTGGGGTTGGTTTTTTAGCTGGGGTTGGTTTTTTAGCATTAGCCGGCTTTGGGGGTTTAACGGCCGCTTTTGTTTCGGTTTTGACAGGAGGAAGTTCTGATTCTTTGGGGAGGCTATCGAAGTTAATATCTTTAATTTTCCTCCAAAAATCTTGTTCGGATTTGCGGAAACCTTCTATTTTTATCTGGCGCGCGGCTTGTTTAATTTCTGCACTGGCGAAAGGAGTTGAAGCAAAGCTTTTTAGAAATAATGATAAGTTTGAAAATATTAAAGTGAGAATTACAGACGTAAGAATCAGCAAAATTTCCCGGTCTTTCATCTTTTTTAGAAATTAAAATAAATAAAAGGCGCGACGGTACTTGGCCCCAACATCAAGATAGTATACACGAGCAGCGAAACTAAGACAACCCGAAAGAAAATGTTTTTTAATGACAATACGGTTTGCAATAGTTCGGAGATGCGATCGCCCCACAAGTTGATCGCGCCGATGACTGCAATTACTAAATACAATTGCCAAAAGTTAAACTGAAAAGTTGTGACTGCAGGATGGACAATTCCTTGAAAAAAACTCATCGCAGTTTCCCAGTTGGGAGTGCCGAAAAATACCCAGCTACAAGTAACAAAAGTAAATGTTAGCAGCCAACTGCAAAATTTAGCAAATCTGGGAAAGGCATAGTCTAATTTAAAGTGGATAGCTTGGGGGATATCTTTACATAAATGGTTGACAATTAATCCTAAACCGTGAATTGCTCCCCAGAAAATAAAGTTTAAACCGGCGCCGTGCCACAATCCACCGATCGCCATTGTCATCAGTAAATTTACGTACTTCCTCAACTTGCCGTATTTGTTGCCGCCAAAGGGAAAGTAAACGTAATCCCTCAGCCACTCGGAAAGACTGATGTGCCACCTTTTCCAAAATTCTTGCAGGCTGAGCGATCGGTATGGCATATTAAAGTTGGCAATGGGTTTAAAACCCAGCAAACAGGAGATGCCGTTGGCTAAATCCGAGTAGCCGCTGAAATCTACGTAAATTAGACAGGAATAGGAAATTGCCGCGAGGATTAAATCGATGCTGCTGTACTGCTGGGGGACTTTGAATGGCAAGTCAGTGAAGTTAAACAAAAAGCTCGATAAAGTATATTTTTTGAAGAGTCCCGACAAAATCAAAACTATAACTTCTTCAATTTTATAGTCGTATTTTTCCGGTGAATTTAGCTGCCAGTAAAATTCGCGAGCTCGCGAGATTGGCCCGGAGGCAATTTGCGGAAAATAGGTAATGTAGGCGGCATAGTCTACAAAATTCGGACAAGGGATTTTTTGCTGGTAGCAGTCGATTAAATGGGAAATTATTCTAAAAGTGTAGAAAGACACGCCGACGGGGGCGATTATTTGCAAAACTGGAAAGTCGGCGGGAATTTGTAGCTGATTCAGTACCTCAAATAAGGAAGTTACAAAGAAGTTGTAATATTTAAACATGCCGAGATAGCCAATGTTGAAAATTAGACCGGAGATTAAAGCAAATTTTTTATATTTACTCTTGCAGAGCACCCGGAGAATGATATAATTGTAGACTGTAGAGAAAATCAGGAGCAAGAGAAAGTCAACACTCCAAAAGGAATAAAATAATAAACTCGAAACTAACAAGACAATTTTATACAAATCGACTTGGGGTTTCACAGAGACGATCGCGCTAAAAATAATTAGGAAAAATACTAAAAATTGGTAAGTGGGAAATAGCATATATCTCAGCCGATAAAAAATCTTGTTTGTGGCAATATTTTTATAAGTACGGCCACCCAACCTATCCCGCAGGGAATCGCCAGAGTCTGTCTGAACTCATATGTTGCACCATTGTCAGTTAGCCTTTTATGAACAGGCAAGATGCCTGTTCCACAAGAAAATTTATCTTTTGTGGAACGGGCATCTTGCCCGTTCTGGAGAATGGCGCAAGATGTGAGTCTCACCGCAGCAAATTTCGGGGTGGATTACGGACTGTAAGCTTTTTCAATCTTGTCAATTAGGTCACAACTTCCGCCCTAGTTAACCGCACTCATAAATTCATAATCCTGTTTAAAGATTATGATGGTTGTGAGACGATGTATTAACGGATAACAACAGGAATCCCCTTGATTGCGAGGAACCAACGTGCAGCCAACAGACCCTAGCAAATTTACAGATCAAGCCTGGGAAGCCATTGTCAAATCCCAGGATGTAGCCCGCCGCTTTGCCAATCAGCAGCTAGAGGTTGAACATTTAGCCATCGCCCTTCTCGAACAGCAAGGCCAGGCCAACAGCATTCTCAGCAAAGCTGGAGTCGATGCCCCCCGCTTGGCCCAGCAGTTAGATGCTTTTGCCAAACGACAGCCCAGAGTTGCCAACGCTGACCAACTATACCTCGGTCGCGGCTTAGAAGTTATGTTAGATGTTGCCGAGGCCACCAGGGCGACTTGGCAAGATAATTTTATCGCCGTTGAACATTTATTAATTGGCTTAGTAGAAGACGAACGAGTCGGGCGCAGGTTGCTGACAAAAGGCGACGGGCCGCCGGGCCGCCCCGGTTACGATCGCAAACCCCCAGCCGGTACACTCGATCGACCAAAACTCGAAGAAGCAATCAAATCTTTCCGCGCCACTGCTAAAGCCCAAGAAAAAAATTCCGAAACCGGGAAAGGCAGCCGCAGCAACGCTAAAGCCCAAGATCAAGATGGGGAAGCTAACTCCGACGCCCTCAGCAAGTACGGCCGCGATTTGACAGAAGCCGCCAAAGCCGGCAAACTCGACCCAGTAATCGGCCGCGACGAGGAAATCCGGCGCGTGGTACAAGTTCTTTCCCGCCGCCAAAAAAACAATCCAGTGTTAATTGGCGATCCCGGAGTCGGAAAAACTGCGATCGCCGAAGGTTTAGCCCAGCGAATTGTCAACGGCGATGTACCGGAATCTTTAAAAAATCGCCAGCTATTTAGCCTTGACATGGGCAGTTTAATTGCTGGGGCAAAATTCCGGGGCGAATTTGAAGAACGGTTGCGGTCTGTTCTGCGGGAAGTCATCGATTCCGACGGGCAAATTGTCCTATTTATTGACGAATTGCACACGGTTGTCGGCACTGGCGGCGGTGGCAGTTCCGGTTCGGGGATGGATGCGGGAAATTTGTTAAAACCAATGTTGGCGAGAGGCGAATTGCGCTGCATCGGCGCTACAACTCTCGACGAATTCCGCAAAAATATTGAAAAAGATCCTGCACTGGAACGCCGATTTCAACAAGTATTTGTCGGCGAACCCAGCGTTGAAGATACTGTTTCGATTTTGCGCGGATTGAAAGACCGTTACGAACGCCACCACGGGGTAAAAATTACGGATTCGGCCCTGGTAGCTGCTGCAACTCTGTCTTTTCGCTATATTTCCGATCGATTTTTGCCGGACAAGGCGATCGACCTGGTAGATGAAGCGGCCGCCCACTTGAAAATGGAGATTACCTCTAAACCTGTGGAATTGGAAGGAATCGACCGCCGGGTGATGCAGTTGGAAATGGAAAAATTGTCGATCGAAGGGGAAGGAAAAGGTGCTCTAGCCCCTGGGCTCGGCTTCCGCGTCGAACGCATCACATCTGAGATTGACATTTTAAAAGCTAAGCAGGAAAAATTGTCCTCTCAGTGGTTGGGCGAAAAGCAGTTGTTGGATGCAATCAATAAATTGAAAGCAGAAGAAGACCAACTGCGAGTCCAAATCGAACAAGCAGAAAGGGCTTATGATTTGAATAAAGCCGCACAGTTAAAGTACGGCAAGTTGGAAACGGCGGTGCGCGATCGCGAAGCGAAAGAAGCGGAACTTTTGAAACAGCAAGCTCAAGGTTCTTCCCTGCTGCGCGAAAAAGTTACTGAGGGCGATATTGCGGAAATTGTCGCTAAATGGACGGGCATTCCGGTTAATCGGTTGTTAGAATCCGAACGCCAAAAATTGCTGCAATTGGAAAAACACTTGCACCAAAAAGTCATCGGTCAAGAGGAAGCTGTAACAGCCGTGGCAGCGGCAATTCGGCGCGCTCGGGCGGGCATGAAAGACCCCGGCCGGCCGATCGGCTCTTTCTTGTTTATGGGCCCCACAGGCGTCGGAAAAACTGAGTTAGCGCGGGCGTTGGCGGAGTTTTTGTTTGACAGCGATGATGCGATCGTCCGCATCGATATGTCGGAATACATGGAGAAACACAGCGTTTCCCGGTTGGTAGGAGCTCCTCCCGGATATGTCGGTTACGATGAAGGGGGACAACTTTCGGAAGCAGTGCGGAGACATCCTTATTCGGTAGTGCTGTTTGACGAAGTGGAAAAAGCGCACCCGGATGTATTTAACATTTTGCTGCAAGTGTTGGATGACGGCAGAATTACCGATTCTCAAGGTCGAGTGGTTGACTTTAGAAATACCGTAATTGTGATGACTAGCAATATCGGCAGCGACCACATTTTAGACGTGTTTACTAAGAAGGAAAAAACCGTCAAAAAACCTGCTAGCCGGAAGCAGGAAACGAAAGATTTGTCAAGTCAAAAGACAGATTATAAAGTGGCTGCAGACGGTACTGTTGAGGTGTCGGCCCAGCGAGTCGATGGTGATACTGTAACTAAGAGTGAAAACAAGACTGAAAACAAGAGTGAAAATGAAAATTTATTGACTCAAGAACGGGAGACAGACCAAGAGTACGAACAGATGTTAAAACGGGTGATGGCAGCGCTGCGATCGCACTTCCGGCCCGAATTTCTCAATCGGGTGGACGAGATAATTTTGTTCCACACTTTGAGCAAGGTCGAACTGCGGCAAATAGTCAGCATTCAAGTGAAGCGGATCGAGCGTTTGTTGGCCGAGCAAAAAATCACTTTGGAACTGTCGGATGCGGCGAAAAACCATATCACAGATGTTGGTTACGACCCGGTTTACGGCGCTCGTCCCTTGAAACGCGCTATCCAGCGGGAGTTGGAAAACCCGCTGGCTAACAAGATTCTGGAAAATGCGTTTGTCGAGGGTGATACAATTGCGATCGACTGCGAAAATAACTCTTTGCAATTTCGCAAAAAAGAGTCTCGTCCGGCGCTAGCAGGTAACAGTTTGTAGTTGCTGAATAGTTAGGAACAGGCAAGATGCCTGTTCCACACACAATCCATTTTCTTGTGGAACAGGCATCCTGCCTGTTATTGAAAGTTAGCAACAGGCTTTTCGGCCTGTTCCACAAATAATAAGTCTTCTTGTGGAACAGGCCGAAAAGCCTGTTATTGAAAATTAGGAACAGGCATCCTGCCTGTTATTGAAAATTAGGAACAGGCTTTTCGGCCTGTTCCACAAATAATAAGCCTTCTTGTGGAACAGGCCGAAAAGCCTGTTATTGAAAATTAGGAACAGGCTTTTCGGCCTGTTCCACAAACCATCAATTCTCTTGTGGAACAGGCCGAAAAGCCTGTTATTGAAAATTAGCAACAGGCATCCTGCCTGTTCCACAAATAATAAGTCTTCTTGTGGAACAGGCCGAAAAGCCTGTTATTGAAAATTAGCAACAGGCTTTTCGGCCTGTTCCACAAATAATAAGTCTTCTTGTGGAACAGGCCGAAAAGCCTGTTATTGAAA
>NZ_JAUBTI010000004.1:0-109686 GCF_036702415.1 Microcoleus sp. D3_18a_C4
GCAGTTCACAGCTATTTAAAATGGCTACAAATTGAAACAGATGTGAATAATTCCGATAGCTTCAATCCAGCAAAAACAGCGCTAGCTAATGTCGCTGACTTGGTAATCCCAGGTATTGGCTCCCTAGAATGCCGCCCAGTTTTACCTGGTGAAACAACCATCTTCTTACCCGAAGAAGTAATAGAAAATCGGATTGGATATGTGGGAGTACAGTTTAGCGATCGCCTTGACTCCGTGCAACTATTGGGATTTGCTCCCACCTTAGATAGCTCAAATCCCCCGCAACAAATAGCAGTAGCAGAACTGATGCCAATCGACACTTTAATTGAACAGATTACTCGTTTAGAAGAAGCGATCGCCTTCTTAGAAACAGACGATCCGGTGGCGATACAGGTACGCTCCACGATCCAAACTCAATCGCAGAGCAATATTGTTGCCCAATTAGAGCGTATTTATCGAACTTGCGAGGAGTACGAGTGGCGGTACGCAGGGGGAGAGATGTTAGCTGGGAGTACCGCAGGAGGGGAATTTACTCGTGAAAGTGCCGATCGCGCCGACACTGATTTAGAAGATTTAGCCGAAGCACTGCTGGAGAAGTTAGCAGAAATATGGAGAGATGCTGCGTAATTTTGGAACGAATAGCTGATGTGTATATGTAGTCTCCCCTTCGTAACCTGTAAAGAATATGGCAAAAGGATTCGGCCCGAAGAAAACTCCCCAAACGACAAAACGCCAGACAGCTTATTTCAAGCTGATTCAAGCGATCCTCGAATGTCCTGGTGGTAAGGAACTGAAGATGTTAAGGAAGCACCAGGACTTGGTGGATGTTGGTTTGGTGGAAATGATGGAAATGGTAGCGACAAGGCTGGTAGCACAGAGGGAGATTTCTGGTGCTAATTTGTTAATCGATTTGGCGGTTTTTATAACTGAAGAACTGCAATACAGGAATTTTTACACAGGAATAGATTGCTCACCAGTAAAAGGCTCTTTTGTTAAAGCTCCAGCTTTATTGTGGGAAGTATTGCGGACAATTTTATTAAACGGGGACGAACAAACAGCTTACCAGATACTAGCAATTAACTCAGACAAACTAAATGAAGATTTTTTGCAGCAATTTCGCCTCTGGATAGATTGTACACTCCTGAGAACCCAGCCAAAAATAACAAAAGCGATCGCGGCAGTTATTATGTATTTCTGCGAGATCCTCTGGCTATTTCCACTGGGTAACAGAGCAATTAACCTGGAAATTGCCATTGCCGGTTTTGAAGGATGTGCCAAGATTTTGACTCGTGAGGTTGAGCCACAAGTGTGGGCGAAAACCCAAAGCGATTTAGCCCCAGCATACCGCAATCGGATTTGGGGCGATCGCTCGCCCAACCTTGAAAAAGCCCTAACCGCTTGTACCAATGCTTTGCAAATTTTCACTCGCGATACTTCTCCCCAAGAGTGGGCGATGGTGCAAAATAATCTCGGTCTTGTTTACAGTGACAGAATCGTCGGAGATGAAGCTGAGAATTTAGAAAAGGCGATCGCTTGCTATGAAGAAGCCTTGCAAGTTGTTAGCCGCGATCGAGATCCTGAACTTTGGGGAACACTGCAAAATAACCTGGCACTTGCTTACACTCGCCGAGTTGAAGGAGAGCGAGCGCAAAATTTCGAGAAAGCGATCGCTTGTTATCAAGTTGCCTTAAAAGTTCGCACTGATTCTGATTGGGCTAGTAGCCAATTTCACCTTGGTCTTGCCTATAGCGAAAGGATTTTAGGGGACAAAATCCAGAACCAGGAACGGGCGATCGCAGCCTACCAAGCCGCATTACAAATTTATACTCCCGAAACCTATCCAGAAAGATGGGCTAAAACCCAGTTAGATTTGGGTTTTGCTTACCGCAAATTGGCACAAATTGCTAATGCTTTAACCTGTTTTCAAGCAGCTTTAAAAGTTTTTACTCCTACTTCGTTCCCTAGAGAGTGCATCGAAACCGGACTTGAGTTGGGAAAGGTAGCATTGGCTACTGACAAAAAGGCAGAAGCTTTTGAAGGTTTTGAGATTGTAATTGAAGCTGTAGAGATGCTCAGCCGTTGGGGTGATTCTGAATCTTTATATCGGGACTTAAACAAATTTTAAGCCCAAACAAAGCCTAAACTGGCTTTATAAGCGGAGAATACGTCCCAATTTTGGTTCAACCATTTTACAAACCTAAAAGATATAGCTGTCCGAAATGCTTCAAGTGCATCATTAAAAGTGTTTAAAGGTTTATTTGCCCATTTGCGCCTTAATCCTCCTGTTAAGGTATGCCAGAGAATGAAAGTGTAGGCACAAAACACCATGATGAAATGTCTTTTCAGGCTGATTTCATCTCTGACTTGATATTCATTTAACCCCAACCAGCCCTTGGCTTCCCGATAGAAAACTTCGACCCAATTTCTTTGTGAATAAGTTTTCACTATCCACTCCTCTGTCGCTGTTGATAAGTCAACATTACTTATCAAATAATCTATTTCAGTGGCGGCATCGAAAGTTTCTGCATTCATGACGATAGCTATTACTTTCTTACCCGTGCATTTTGATAACTCGACTTCTTTAATTGCCACCCATACTGTTCTCGGTCGTTCGAGAGCCAGTTGAATTTTTGTGAAAGCTTCTACAGGTAAATCTTTCGCTAAATTATCTACTCTCCTTTCTTCTGTTTCATCTACTGTTTTTTTTATTATTACTTTGCGATTCTTGGCAATTCCTCCGATATATTTTAATTTTCGGTTTTCTAATTCTTGTAAAAAACTGGTGTTATTACCATACCCTGCATCCATCAACACTATTCCTGGTTTATAGCCTCTCGCTCTGGTTTTGTCGATTAAATTTATGGCTATTTCTGGCTTTTTCTTGAATTCTGGGTCTTCCTCTCCCTCTGGTAATGAGTCGGCTTTTTTATATAATTCAATATCTAATGGCAGGCTCTTTTTACCATCATATAGATGACTTGTAACTATTACTACCCCATTGTCGGTTTTTCCGATTTGTCCGATGTATTGTCTGCCTACACCGTCGGTAAAATTACCACTTTTTCGGTGACCTGAATCATCTATTATCAGGCTAAATCCTCGACTAATCTTGGTTTGATTACACTGATTCATTACGTCTAAGCGACGTTGATTGAGCTCATTGAATGACCAAGGCGCTGTTGTTAAAAAATGATGTAATTTGTGGTAAGTTACTCCAACGGCATTTTCTGCCATCTGCGACAGGTTTTTTCGTTCACTTTCTCCCAATAATCCCCCTAAATAGTTCCTAAACTCTCGTTTTTGGGCAAGATGACCAAAAATATCGTCAAATCTTTGACACCATCTATCGAAGCAGGGGGGCATCGCGGCAGGGGTTGTCTCTTTCATGGGTCATTTTTTAACGTTATATGCTTGCTATGTAAGCATTATAACCTATTTTTATCGTATTTTATGTTTAAGTCCCGATATCAAGAAATTCCTGCAAAGATTTCTGCTTACACAAAAATAGTAGCGCTTTGCATGGACTGTGGAGAACTAGAAAAAGCTAGAGAATATGCTGAACGCTCAAGTTCTCCTGTTATTTTAGACATCCTAGAAAATGTTCAGCTCCAGCAAATAACTTCAACCTCACAGTTTCTTATTAAAGTTTTAGACACCGTTGCCAAAAGCGAAAATAATTCGCAAGCTTTGTACCAGCTTCTAGAAGCCAACCTAGATAAACTGGACAACAGTTTTGTGGAAAGATTAAGTCTAATAAAGTTTGATATATCTCAATTAGGACCAGGGGAAGCAATCAATTTAGCGGCAAGAGTTCTCAACTTTAGCAGCCTGATTGAAGATTTTCCCGAAGGCAATGCAGAAAACAACTGGAAGATTGCTAAGACAGGCTACGAAGTTGCTGCTACTGTTTTTACCGAAGAAAATTTCCCCGAACAATGGAATTTTATTCAACATAAAATCCGCCCTAATTTACCATTGGAATTATTGGAAGTTATTTCCGAAAGTCAAGGTAAAATTCGAGTAGATACTTTACTTGAACATGAGCGAGAGCAACTTGAGAAGTATTTTGTTAAAATAGCGCAAAAACTTCTCTCGTTGAAAGCTGATCCAGAACCCATAGACGAACTTTTTATCAAGTGGGTACAGAAAATATTGCTTGACGCTAACCAAGAGCAACTTGACGAAATTTTTGTTAAGGAGATGCCAGATGAAGCCGATGCTATGCTATCCGAAGTCCCACCTGAAAAAAGAAAAGAAATTGCTTCTGGTATTTTGGCTTTAAGTTTGCACATCCACCAATTAAAAAAAGGGAATGAGGCTAATAATTTAGAAATTGCGCTCGCAGGTTACGAAATTGCTTCCACAGTCTTTACCCGCGAAGCTTTTCCAGAAGAGTGGACATTTTGTCAGATGTTCCTCGGTAACACTTACCACCGTCGTTTTAAGGGCGATCGCGCCGAAAATCAAGAACGAGCGATTGCTTACTCTCAAGATGCTTTACAAGTATATACCCGCGAAGCTTTTCCGATACAGTGGGCAATGATTCAAAATACATTGACTCTTGCCTATCACAACCGAATTCGGGGAGATCGGTTAGAGAATGCAGAATTGGCGATCGCGGCTGGCGAAGCTGCAATGGAAGTTCGCACCCGCGAAGCAATGCCTGAAGAATGGGCCCAAGTACAAAACAATTTGGGCATCGTTTACTGCGATCGCATTTGTGGCGACAAGGCGGATAACTTGGAACAAGCAATTACCTGTTATCAAAATGCTTTGTTGTTCCGCACCCGCG
Source organism: Microcoleus sp. D3_18a_C4 (assembly GCF_036702415.1). Taxonomy (NCBI): domain Bacteria; kingdom Bacillati; phylum Cyanobacteriota; class Cyanophyceae; order Oscillatoriales; family Microcoleaceae; genus Microcoleus; species Microcoleus sp. D3_18a_C4. The sequence goes on from NZ_JAUBTI010000004.1 coordinate 4,793, forward strand.
AAGAATCCCCGGAACTTTGGGCGCAAACTCAAATGAATCTTGCCTCTGCTTACCGCCACCGACTTCATGGCGATCCGGTAGAAAATGTTGAGAAGGCGATCGCAGCTAACAAAGCAGCATTGCAAGTTTACACTCAAGACGAGTTTCCCGTAAATTGGGCTGAAGTAAAAATGAATCTGGCTAATGCTTATTTGCATCGACTTAATGGCGATCCAAATGAGAATTTAGAAATAGCTATTGCTGCCCATCAAGCTGCCTTACAAATCTTTAACCAGGATGAGTTTCCTAGAGAGTGGGCTATGACTCAAATGAATCTGGCCAATAGCTACCTCAGCCTTGAGCGAAACGAAGAGGCGATCGCCTGTTATCGAAAAGCAATGGAAGTCTTCACGCCAACTGCTTTCCCATTTGAGTGCCTGAAGACTGGAGAAATGCTAGGAAACACAGCATTATTTATAACGGAAGATTGGCAGTTAGCCATTGAGGGATACGGTAATGCGATTGAAGCCGTAGAAACCAGCCGTACTTGGGCAACTTCTGAATTTCGCCGCCAAGAAATTTTGTCAGAGGCGATCGACATTTATGCAAACATCGTGCAAGCTTGCATCAATAACAAGCAGTTAGATAAAGCTGTTGAATATGTAGAGCGATCGCGCTCTAAACGCCTCGTAGACTTAATGGCAAGCAATGATCTCTACTCAAGTGCAGAAATTTCTGCTGAAATTCTAGAGTATTTACAGGATTTTGAACGCCTACAGCAGCAAATTGACAAGGAACGAGGGCGCAATCAACCTAGCAACGACTTTGATAATAGCAAACTTGATAACAGCCGTGCAGCACTAGCAGCTTACAATCAAATAATAGCTGATCTGGAAGCTGAAAAACTCCTAATTTGGGAACAACTTCGTCGCTTAGATCCGGTGCTTGCGGGTCAAATTCGAGTCAATCCTCTCAAATTCCCATCCATCCAGAAGCTTATCGACAAACCCACCACTGCAATTATTAGCTTTTACACCACTGTTAGCGACACCTTTATCTTCGTCGTGCGGCAAAACGAGATTACCCTGCAAAGTTGCGCTGATTTAGGATTTGAGACTTTGCACGGATGGATTTTCCAAAATTGGTTAGGACAATATGTTGAAGATAACAATTCTTGGAAAGAAGAGTTCGTTGGGATGTTAACTAAACTGGCACAACAGTTAAATTTAAACGATCTAATCTTATGGCATTTAGAAGGAATTTCGGAACTGATTATAGTTCCTCATTTTGCCCTTCACCAAATCCCCTTCGCTGCACTACCCATCGGAGACAACCGATATTTAGGAGACAAGTTTCTCATTCGTTACGCACCTAGTTGTCAAGTCTTAGAATTCTGCCAGCAACGCCCTTCCCCCGGCAATAATCTAAACTGTGGCACTATTGAAGATGCGACGGGCGACTTGCCTTGCGCCAGCTTTGAAGGAGAGCAAATCGCAGTTTTTTATAGTATCCCAGACAATCAACGCTTAAAAGGTCGCCATCAAGCTACTGTTAGTAACTATCGAGAACTGGCGCAAACCGTCCAAATCCTCCACTCTAGCCACCACGCCCAGTCGCGCTTTGACAATCCCTTAGAATCGACATTAATTTTAGGAGATGGCTGCATTACTTTAGGTCAGCTAATGACTCCTGCATGGCGTCTCCCTCAGTTGTCGGATGTATTTCTTTCCTGCTGCGAAACAGGATTGGGATTGAGTGAAATTACTGGTGATATCCTCACTTTTTCAACTGCTTTTTTGTCGGCGGGAGCCAGAAGTGTTATCAGTACGCTTTGGGCTGTCGATGATTTAGCTACGGCGCTTTTCTCCATTTTTTACTATCAAGAGTGGCAGCAGGGAAAGAATCGCCCAGAAGCTATGAGACAAGCTCAAGTTAAGTTGCGAGAGCTTACGGGCAATACCTTAGCTGCTAGTTATAAACCCCAACTCACAGAACTTTTGAAACAGAAACGTGAAGAAACCCACACCCTCCGCAAAATATCCGAGGCAGAACGAAAAGCTTGCTCCTCCGGTTCCTCAGAATATCAGCAATGGGATGAAGAATACAAAAAGTATGATAAAATTGGCAAACAAATTTATTTGTCTCTCAAAAATTTAGATAAATATTGTCAAGAATTAAAGCCGTTCTCTCACCCTTTTTACTGGGCAGCTTTTACCTGCACTGGGATTCGGTAAAATAGACTATTAAAGAGGAATTTAGCCACACCTGAATAAACCAGTATAGCAGTTCGTTCGAGCATTAGTTAGGAAAGTTCAACTAATTCCGCAGGAGCCTCACGTTTCACCGCAACGGGAGAGTGTGAGAGGAATGGGGGTAAAAGTTGGGGGTTCGATACCCCCAACTTTTACAATTTCTTGGCTAGTATTCGCAGATAATCTCGCTCACAAATCATTTTGAGTCCTAAATACTGTATCGCAGTATTTCAACCATATTTCCTTGGACTAGGAGTGTGAGACGAGAGTTAACAGTTTCGGTAAGTTTCCCCATAGTCTTGTATTCGATTATTATCCGAACATATAAATCTAAACTTAGCGTACCAAACCAGCCAGCAGCCCCGACGCTTCCCGCTGCAAGCTCTGCCGATTGTCATCGTAGCAATTAAGGACGTTCGAGCTCGTATGGCGGCTCAACTTCTGCGCCATTCGCGTATTGCCGTTGCTTGCATCTAACAGCGTCGTAATTGCAGCGTGGCGTATTCTGTGCGGGCTGATTCTTTTAGGAATTCCCGCAGCGGAGCAAGTTGAGAAAACAAGCTTGTAAATAGCGTACCCGCTCAACCTCAACCCGTATTCCCGCTTTGTCAAAGCAATAAATAAAGGATCGAGGGGCATTGCAGCTCCCCGCACGCTCAGCCAATCAGAAATCGCATCTGCCGTCGCGTTGTGCAAGTCAATTAGCTGCGCTTGAGTTCCCCTACCTTTGCCGTAAATATTCAAAGTTCGGGCTAGCGGGTCAAAGTCGCCTATATTGGCTCCGCCGAGCTCCCCCCGGCGCAACGCATTGTCCCACAGCAGCCGAAGAACTGCATAGTCGCGCTTTCCCTGGGGTGTACTCCGGTCAGGAATGGACAACACCGACTGCATCGCCGCCACATTCTCAGAAGCAACTCGGCCAAACCCTGTAGTATCCCGGTAAGGAACCACCTTCTCTCCTTCAACATCTACCAAACTCCACTCGCACTCGCCCACCTTCCGAGCAAAATTCACCAAACTTTTGATCGCCGCCAGCCGCCGATTAATCGTCGCTTCCTTAAGTCCCTTGTCGATTAGTTTGGCTTTATACTTGAGAACCACTGCGACAGCGGCGAAGCGGTTCAGCCGTAGGAACTCGCGCACCAATGGCGGGTGAGGTTCCTGCCCCGTCATTGTCGCAAAGAAATCGTACAAGTCTTTCTCATAAGCACGCCTAGTGTTGACAGAGCGCTTGGCAGCTAACAGCTCTGCCACTAGGTCGCGCGTCGAAGCTATTTCTCCAAAGGAATTAGCAGCGTGTTCTAAGTCCATAGCCGGTCTGATAATTTGCCTTTCCAGACCAGATTACCCGATCGAGAGGTGCAAATAGCACAAGATTCAACCTTGAAAGACAACTTGAATACGTGCAGAAAATTTGCTGGGCTGTAAAAATACTCAGTTTCAATTTTGAGTCTCAACACTACTTATAACTAAAATTTATTGACGATTTGACGATTCTCCTGAACTTCCCTGTTTGTAAAGGTTTCAACTTCTAAGCTTCATTGACGATTTTTGACATTGTTTTTGACGATTCTCCCCAAATGCTTTCCAACTATAAGTTTGGGGAATAGCCGCTCTGTTTTTGACGATTCTGACGATTGGTTGATCGACCTGTCGCGATCGTCATTGACGACTTGCGCCTGACATGATCCGGTCGCCACTGCTATCTGATTGACAATCGTCAATGACGATTCTGAATTGTCAAAGCTGTTATTGACGATTGAAGTGCTTATGGAGTAGAAGTTTTAGGGAATCGTCAAATCGTCAACGCTAATTTTAAGCTTTTGCAAAAAAGGGATCGGCAGGCATTCGCGATCACACTCGGGAGCAACTAACTTCCCTGTAGCGTTTTGAACCAGCATCCGACATAACCTTGGCTTTTAAGGACTTGATGCCTCACGAGTGTCCTAACTCAAGGTCACGACAAATTTTGTTTGACGATTTGACGATTCTTCTAAACTATCGTAGTTATAAGGCTTTCAGCTTCTAACTTTCATTGACGATTATTGACATTGTTTTTGACGATTCTCCCCAAACGCTTTTTTTTGGCATGGATTTTGGGGATATACTGCAAATTTTTGACGATTTTGACGATTGCTTGACGCCCATCGCCCTATCAAGCTGGCAGGGAAGCCGATTGTCCTTGTTATCGCGGGAGCGGGCGATCGTGAATTTATTGGGATGTGGCTGGGGAATCATCAATGACGATTTTCAATCGTCAAAGCTGCTATTGACGGGGGAACTGCTTGCTGTGTAAGAGTTTCAAACTATCGTCAAATCGTCAACGCAGTTTTTAAGCTAGCCGTAATTAGGTATCCGGTGACAATTGCGATCGCCACAACCGACTGGACTTTTGTACAGTGACTTTTTATTTGACGTGGAGACATATTAGTGCCGTTAAACAGGCTTTCGCTAAATCTGGCTTGCTTTTTTGGCTCAATCTAGCGAAAGCAATGGTGATAGTCAAATGCTAGAACGCGCTCGCAAACTTTCTCTGTAATCCTGTAAGAGGGAAGGTTTTGCTCAGCGACACAAAATTGTCTCGATGTCATTTAATTAGGCACTGTACATAATCCCCAAAACGTGGCAGACCAACAATTATCTTAAAATGCGCCACTTGAAAGACTTGCCGACCTTTTTCGTTTCACCGAGGTTCATCGAAACCATTTGGTTGAAGACCGCAGCCGTAAAGTCCGTGTTCGACATCTGGCGCAGTTTAGCTCCTGCAACGAGTTCGCGACAGTTGCGGTATGCTTCACGGGTGCTGATCCAACCTTCAGCAACCGTGTCCCGCAACTCTTCTGATTTCTGAATCAGTTTCTGGATGACCGGGACTGTATCGTCCTCATCTTGCTGCTGCCCTTTGTAAAGCACTTCAGCCTGGTTGATGTAGAAGTAGCTGGTGGCGATCGCCTTTTGAATGATCTCGGCCCCAATCGAGGTAGGAATTTCAATCTCAAAAGGCTTCTCGGAATGTTCCCCGCCTGAGAGCTTCCACTCTTCTTTCAACTGCAAGTAAGTTTTGAGGGTGCCGTCCGGGTTTTTCAACTTGCAGATTTCGTGCAAGCAATGCAGGATGAGGGCAATCCGCAGGCAGTACCCACTCCACTTGGACATGGCTAGCTGGAAGCCTTCATTCAGTTCAGCTTCTTCGCGCTCGACCATCGGGTTGAAAAAGTGCTGTTCGTAGTAGTCTGCTGCGGAGTCGCTGAGGTGGTAAGTGATCGGAAAACCCTGGTAAACAGTGCGGTTCGTTTCATCTTTGAGCACTTCGCCTGTCTCCTCATTTTGAACGGGACGATAGTGCATTTTGAGGACGGAAAGTTTGTGGTAGATGTCTTTGAGAAAGGCGTCAATGTCGGGGTAGGGCAGTCGCGTCCGCCGCCGTTTGGGCATCTGGGCCAAGCAGATTACCCACCGGGCCATCCAGCCGCTGGAAATTTTGCGAGGTGTCATCTCTTCGTCAAGCGTCTTGCGCTGGATGGTGCCGGTGATGGGGACGCACGACCTCTCCACCTCGACTCGACGATCGCGGTCAATGAGGATGACTTTGGGACCGCCGCCGTTGTTGAGGGTGAGGTAAAAGGCTTCGTCGTCCCCCTTGCCAGCCCGATATTTGTTGAGGGCTTTGAAGAAGCCGTCGATTTCGTCGCGGTGGACGAGGAAGCCGCGCGGATTTTCGTTGATGGTGCGGATCAGGGCTTCTACGGTGATGTGTTCGACCCAATACTCGCGAGGAACGGGTGGGGGCGGGAGTTCTTCTGGCGGGCTGTCAGAGTCTCGATTTTGCTGGGTGGCTTTTTGTGCTTCTTTGTAGCTTTTGAGGGCAATGCAGTATTCGCTGTTGGCATCCTGCTGCAAGAGCCGGATGGGGTTGACCATAACTTCTTGAGTTTGACTTTTAAGCTTCCCCGACCGGGCGGTGCTGATTGTCCACAGCACGCAGGACTTTTGTCTGAATCCAGGCCAAGCAACAATTTCAGCGGCCGTGCCGATCGCGCAGCCGAAGGTTGACCAACCTACTGTCATCAGGTGTTCGGCGCTGGTGGGCATTGCAGCAGCGATTTGTGCCAGGATGCAGGCAATTTCAGGCGGTAAAATTTGGTGCAAGTCGAGACTCTGCTTGCGCTTGCTAACTAAATCTTCAATAAGGGTTTTTTCGCTTTCGACTTCTGCGAACTGCCATTCTTGCAGTCGGGTTAAAACGATTTGTTCGACGTATTTGGGGTCGAGTTCCAAAGCTTGAGCGATTTGGGCGCACTCGGATCTTCGTTCTGACAGGGGAATGTTGCCCCGTTCCAGGAGCCGATCGATATATTTGAGGAGCAGGTTTTCTTTCTGTTTGCTGTCAGAATCCGGCGGGTAAAAATTATCTGTAACCTCACCGTTGTTTGGCGGGATGCTCTCTGGCGCATCTGCTTGTAACTTTTGAGAATTGAGCTGCTGCTGGCTCGCGGTCGGTGATGCCCTGGGGCGCTTGTCGATACCCCATTCTCCTAAAATCCTGTCTTTAATGTGAGGGGGGCATGAAGCCTGGAAGGTTTCTCGATCCAGCCGGTAAATCTTTTTCCAGCAATTTTCAGAGTCTCCGCTGTGATATTCGGCGGCGGTTTGGCAAGCGGAGGGGCTAATGGTTTTGAGGATGCGCTGCCATTTGTAGGGATCTCGGCTGCTGTCTTCCATTAGCCCCCAGGCGTACTCGGCTAAGATTTCAGTGGTGCCGGAGTAGGAGATACTGTAGCGGTGGCAGAACTCTTCCCAGCCGTAACATTCGGAGGCGAGAGCGGTCAGGGCGTCGGAGCGATCGCCTGTTTTGGCACCACCTGTCAGAATTTCAAGGGTGCGGGGGGAGATGAGGTCTTCTAGGCGAATTGCGCCGGGGACGTAACTTCCTACAGAACGGGGCGAGGTGTTGGCAGGAACAGACGGGTGCTGTTGCCGTGTTGGGTAAATACCAACATCTTCCGGTTTGGCAACTGTAGGCGGATATGCAACAAAATACTCCCAGCGGTATGGGATGCCGTTCGCGCCGACAGTAGGGGGCAGCAGGGTGTGACCGCCGTTTCGGGCAAGCAGTTCGCCCATTCGGGACCTGTCTCGATCTAGGCTGAAGGCTGTCCAATCTGGTTCTTCTGTGAAGGCGAGGATGACTCGGTATCCGCCCGAAGGGGTGCGAAATCGAGGGGCGACATTCAGGAGGGGGTAGTCGTTGAACCACTGTTCAAGGCGCGCCTCAAAAGCTTGTGGCGAGGAGAAGACTTTTTCTTTGCGATCTAGATCGACAAAGGCGATGTAGTGGCCCTGTGTATTAGGTCCGCCGCCGAGAGTGCCGATGCCAGTGGTGTGGGCGAACCACTTCGCTAAGTTTGCCTGAGTTGGCAATTGCTTTTGATAGGGTTTCCAACTGACTTTGACTGCTTTTCCTTTCTGGTTTATCCAAGCAGGCGCTTTGCCTCCGGGAACGTTGCAGTCCCTTTCGCATTCCTTGGGACATTCCGGCAGCGCAGGTCTGCCCAAGCAATTGTGGAGCCAGTCGATTGTCTGGGCGATCGTCTGGGGAGCCTGATTAATGTCGCTCATCGGTGCACCTCCAAGCGATATGAGAGGAATTGGGCGATGCCTGTTTTGACATCTTCCAAGTCCCTGCGAGGGTTACCGAGAAGTTTTTGCTAAAAATTTGGCAATCTGTGTTGGCAAACCTCCTAATTTTGCTAAAGTTAAATAGCATCCAATTTTGCCTCCCCAGCCAAAAAGCTTTATGCAGCTGTGGATGCAGGTCAGTCTTCATCAAAAACCTCCATTTTGACCCCAATCATTTACCAATAGTAAATCTAGATTCACCCACAGTGAATTAAGGTGACAAATCTTAATGCTAATTTATGAAGCCTTCCACAATACTTTGAAACGTTATGACATCAGTGGCAAAGCCCTAGCTCGAGTTGCTGGGGTCAGCGAGAGTCTTGTGTCGCAGTTTAGGCACGGCAAGAAGGGTGTAACTGACGAGATGCTCGACAACCTGTTGCAGGCGATGCAGAAGATTGCTCCGGGAGCACGCAAACATTTTTGTTCGCTGGTAGCTGGGGAGCTGGTGGAAGGAGCGGGTGTGGAGAATGCAATTAAGGAGATTTCTGCTGAGGATATTCCTGAATTGTTGATGGCGATCGCGCGTTGCTGGAAATCAGTTGACCATCCATCAATTTATGCAACAAGTGCGTTGATGGAGTTCCATCGCTAAAATGGTAGCACTCTAAGATAATAGATGTAGCGCCAAATTTTTAATAATTTTATACCTGCAAAATTCATATTTAATGAAAATTAATATTTAGTGTGATATGGAATTAATTTAACTACTTAATTTACCCAAATATAGCAACAAAAAGTAGTTATTTATCAACTACAACTACCATTTCTTCACTAGATTTGTTCCTAATTGATACTTATTTGTTATTGAGGTCTCTGGTGGTAGGCCTAATTGTTTGCGAAAATCTGAGTCCTATTTAGCGAGTTACCAATTTTTAGCAGTCGCATCCGCTAGCCTTGCACCTCACATTCCCGATCCATAGCCAATGCACGCTCTGTCAGAACCGGAATTGTTGCATGAATTGCATCGTCTCAACGGTATCCCTAAAGAAGTTCTATAAAATTACGAAATGATGCAACTACTGATTCCTATTGTGCGGGCAGATTTAGCAATTGATGAAGTCTATGTTTATACTAACGAAGCGCCATTAGAATGTCCGATTACTGTAATTGGTGGTTTGCAATACCCCGAAACGAGTCCCGATATTATTGAAGGTTGGAACAAACATACAATCGCTTTTTGTTCGCTGCAAATGTTTCCATACCATCACTTTTTTTTAAAGAGATATCAGTTGCTTTTGCTTCAAGCTACTTGTCAAAAATTGCAGCAAAATCAATAATTTTTCACGGCTTACGACTAATGATGAATACTAATATAATTGAGTGGAAAATACCCCCAAAAGACCTAATACTTAATAGCGATGAGGTTCATGTTTGGCGCGTTGATCTGGAGATGAGAGCATCTTGCCTACAAAGCTTGCAGGAGAGTCTCTCTACTGACGAACTTAAAAGAGCAGAGCGTTTTTACTTTCAGAAAGACAGAGCGCATTTTATCGCAGCTCGCGGTATTCTCAGAAAAATTTTGGGCTGCTATCTAAATAAAAATCCTAACGAACTGCGCTTTAGCTATAACCCCTACGGAAAACCATCTTTAGTTACCGCAGTATCCGAATATAAACTTTGCTTCAATTTGTCTCACTCTCACGGAATTGCTCTCATTGCTGTGGAGCAAAATCGAGAAGTTGGCATTGATATTGAACGCATTCGTAAAGATTTTCCCTACCAGCAGATAGCCGAAAGTTTTTTTTCGCCTTTTGAAAACGCCGTATTGCGCTCGCTCCCCAAACATCAACAACTGAGAGCTTTTTTTACCTGCTGGACTCGCAAAGAAGCCTACATCAAAGCGGTAGGTAAAGGTCTTTCAATTCCTTTGGATGGATTTGATGTTGCGATTGCGCCGGGAGAACCAGCAGCACTGTTAAACTTTCTGGAAAATCCAAAAGAAGTTTCCCGATGGTCTTTGATTGAGTTAGTCCCCGGTTTAGATATGGTAGCAACTCTTGCCGTTGAGGGCGATCGCTGCCAACTTCTCTGCTGGCAGTGGCAATACTCCTGCTAATAAATCCTAGAAGGGATTCTGGTTGATCAAACGCAGCCGATTTAAGCAAAGTTTTAGTACCTTCTCTCGGACAAACAGCAGTCTAGAAATTAATTGCATCGGGCAAAAAAGGAGTCAACGCGATTAGGCGGAGTCTCAAAAAATTCATAGCCTAGTCAGAGTTTGAATTTGAAAATAGTCGGTCAAATATAGATTCCAATTGATTGATTCAAGGAGATGTCGCGCTGCAATTTCTTTATCAAGAAATTGATCTGAAAACCTATCAAAACAAATCAGTTGCAGTCGATGCACAGTTAAGAACTCATGTCAATCTCAAAAGGAAAGCGAGATTTGATTTCGGGCCTGCCACTAAAACAGTTGAAGGATATACCACCTTCAACTGAGTTGCCTGCAAATTTTGCCAAAATTCATCCCCCGCGCTTTGAGTGTGGCGAGATGGTGCGCTGGACTGATGTTGGCGAAGAAGGTGACAGAGGAATGGTTATAGGCAAATTTTACAACTATGAACAGCGTCAGCGTTGTTGGATGTGGTGTTATATCATTTGCCTTACTCCTGATTCCAAGAGTGCAAAGTGGTGTCAGTTTGATACTGCCTGGGAGGAAGATTTGGAGAAGTTTGAGGATGATAAAAAAGCAGCAGACTTTGACAGATAGAGAACGCAATTTGATTGCAGTTTACAGTCAATGCCAATTGCAAATGACACCGAGGCAGTTTTATGCAAAGTGGGGAGTGAGTTATGAGGAAATTGCTTTTATTTGTTCTCGTTCTGATTCTACAGTGCGGGGTTGGTTTAGAAAGGGGGAAAATCGCCGATTCCCTACTGCTGTCGATTTGCGTCATTTGGCTTTAATGGATTTTCTGCTGGAGCATTTTGAGGAAATTCCAGAGGGATTGGTGGCTTTCCTGTGTCCGCCTTGCGAAGAGAATAGCCTGGATTAATAGTAGCGGCGCGTATAACGGAAAGACTGTTTAGGGCAACGACTGTATACGTTGTCGCAATCATATACTGCTGACTTGTTCTAACAGTTTTGTTGGCTGCTATACATCAAGCTTTTTCAGCATCAAAAAATAATTTGAGCTTGTCTTAGCACAAACCTTGTCAAATATCAATGTCACCGTGACCTGTCTTTGACAAGATTATTCAATTACTGTCTTGGCAAGCAATCAAACAAGAGCACAATCTGTTACTTTTACTGCTGAGGTACTAAAATGACCTACTCTGAAAAATTGCACCCGTGGTGTATCATTAGCCTGCTTCCTAATTGTCAGCGTGTTATTGTGGCACGATTTCGTAAGAGAAACGATGCAGACGATCATCTACGGGTTTTGCAGCGGTTAGTGAAAACCCGCACATTTGTGATTATTTTTGACATCCAACCAAAGCCTACTGTGCCTAAAGAATAACGGCGAATGCAGCGAAGGTTTGAAATCGAATTAATCGAGATACCTGCGTTAGTTGAATAAACCGACTTTCCAGCGATTTCTCCCAGCGACAGAACCTACTGATAGCTGGGAGAATTTTTTATATATTTTACTGATTCTCTACTAACTACAACTTTTTATCATAGTATTGATTGACGCTCTAAAGCGATCGCATTTGTACGGATAGTTACAATTGCATAAGTAAATATGCTCTGATTGATAGCTGTGCAATCGTAGATGTGGCTAATAGTAATATAGCTTGCGAGCGCAATAGATATTCCTTCTGCTATACAAATACTAGACAAGTCTAGACATTTGCTTCTTACTTCATCGGGGGCATGGGAGCGGCTATCCCTCAGTAAGCTTTCACGGTTTAGCCAACCGTGATAAATTTATTGCTGCATTCAAATCCCTGTCTATCGAATGACCGCAACTTTCACAGTTATAAGTCCTTTCTTTTAACGGCATACCTTGGATTAGTCCGCAATTTGAACAGGTCTTGCTTGATGGGAACCAGCGGTCGGCAACGACGATCTCGCAGCCAAACTTTTTAGCTTTGTATTCTAACTGGCGCTTGAATTCATGGAATCCACAATCAGCTATTACCATACCGCAAGTTTGTGATTCTTTAGCATTCCACAGACATTCAAATCTTCTACTACTATCGTTGCGTGGTTTTTGCATAAGTAAGTAGTGATTTGATGTAGAGTATTTTTTCTGAGGTTTGCTATTTTTGCATGATGCTTTGCTAGTTCAATTTTGGCTTTACATCTATTATTGGAACCTTTCACCTTTCTCGCTAAGACTCTTGACAATCTCTTAAGTTTTGCGAGATGCGCTTTATAGTGCTTTGGGTTCGGAAATACTACGCCAGTTGAAAGCGTAGCCAACTCTTTAACACCCAGGTCAACTCCTACAACGTCATGACTTTTGACTGTAGGTTCATGATGTTGTTCGTAGGCAAATGCGATAAACCAACTATCGGCAGTGCGCGAGATGGTGATTGACTTGCAAGTTGTATGAGGCAACCCTTCGTGAGTTTTTACCCAGCCGATTGTCGGCAGCTTTATAGATGTACCGCCCACAGGGATAGGCTTACCGCTAGCGTCAATCGTGAAAGAGTCGTGATGCCCTTTCTTCTTAAACCTGGGATATCCACCTTTTTTTGAGAAAAATTTAGCAAACGCATCTCCAAGATTGTCAAAGGCGTATTGAGTTATCTTTTGACAGATTTCCGCCTCCTTTATCCACGTAAATTCAGGTTTTACATGATTGTTAAAGAATTTTTTGAGCAAGTATTTGTTGGGCTTCAATCCATCTTTATAAAGGCTGCTCCAAGTAGCCAGTCCCCAATTATAAGTAAATCTCGCTATGCCAGCGTGTTTACTCATAACTGTTGATTGACTTTTGTTTAGCTTTAACTTTGTTTTGATGGATAGAAGCATTGTTCGACCTCAACACTGGATTTCTTTGTTTAACTCTGCCACGTCCTGTACTGGTTTGTCAATAGCATTTTTTAAATTTTCTTTGATTTCCTTGGAGTAATTTCGTAGACCGTATAACCGACAGGAGAAACAGTGAATTATTGCCATCAGGTCTTCTACTAATTCATGTTGAGGAGACAGTGATTCTTGGTTGGCGACTATAATTTCACATCCGACTGATACGGCAAGTTCTTGGATGAATTCAAAGGCAAATCTGCACATCCTATCTTTGTGTGCAATTACGATTGTTGATATTTCACCCTTAAGCATTGACAGCATAATTGCTAGAAACTTTTTTCTCTTAAAGTTTAGTCCACCGCCAATTTCCGATATCCAGTCATCAACGCTTAGCCCTCGACCTAGGCAGAAGGCTTCCATTGCTAGCATCTGGTTTTTGAGTTCTGGCTTTTGCCCGCTGGATGAAACTCGACAGTAAACTACGATTTTTCGTTTGGCCTCTATGGGCTTCAATCCGTTAGCTATCAAGAGATCGTCTTCTGTGTAAAACCGATGACCTGATAGGGTGCGCTTGGCCGGTAGCTTCCCTGAGACATCCCAACGCTGGAGTGTTTTTACTGACAATCCCAGTTTTTTTGCAAAAACGCGCGAGTTTAAACAAAATGGTACACCGTAGTTTTGTCGATAAGTGTACCATTCTGTCTACTTATTTGCTATCTAGGTACTAGCTCTATCAATACTTCGGAATTTTGAAGAGTTTTTTTGGGAGATGGCTCTGGCGCAAGGTTCGTAGGTGGCTAATGTTGCGCTGAGTTTTTGGATTTCTTGCCATAGCTCTACTATCAAGGCTTCTTTTGCCTCGTTCAATAGTTGCTTTAAGCCGGGTAGTTTTTCCATTCCTTTATCTAATGTCTATCTCGTCTTCTTGTCAAGGGGGTTGAGCAATTACAATCAAAGAATCAATAGAGACAAGTGCGACCGCATCTTGTCGGACAGATAATTAATGGGAATTAATTAAGAAATTTCTTGGGAAACACGCTTACCGTTAAAACTTTCCAAAAAATAGATCGTTAAAAGCAAGGCCGCGATCGCGGCAATTTTTGAGAATAAGCTGCACTTGCTTGTACTGCGAATCCAGCCATGACCCAAATAGAACCAAATTCCGAACTAACTGGAGAGGAGATTCCACTTTCAGCTACTCAAAAAGTGGGTGAAACCATCAACAAAACTGAGAACATTTCACAGAGTCCTGACTTACTTGATGAAGGAGAATCAGAACCTTATGAATTCAATTTTTGTACAGTCAAAATCCACATTATTATGCGACCAGACGACGGGCATCCCGAAGGGCGAATCGTAGAAATTACAGCAACGAGCCACGACGACTTACCATTATTAACACAAGTTAGAGAGAACTCAATTGGAGCTTTGCCAAGTGCTTTACAAGAATTGCTCCAGCGGTTAGCCTCCAATTTACCTAACCGAAAAGTGAGTGCTCAAATTCGCTCTTCTTTACGTCCACCCCGCAAGAAAGCTAAACCAATCCCTCAACACCCTACTGATTCACCCGTCAATAAGGGTGAAATCGGAGTCCAAATTTCCTTGTTTTAAAGAGGTAAAAATGAGTCTAATAGAATACGAAGGCAGACAAATTGAACTGCCCAACGAAATTACTTCAAATGATGAAAAGTTACTCGAAGTCCTGCTTCCTTACTTCCCGGAATTAAGCGAAGCTACGATTGAAAGAAAAGCAGGTCAACCCATTAAAATCATCAAACAAGCCAAGACAAAAGGTGTAGAAGAGTCGCAAAAAAAACTATCCGTACTGCATAAAAATTGCGTATTTCAATGCCAGATAAAAACTCATCAAATCCTCCCCCCCATTCCCCACTCTCCTCACTTATGGCAGCACCAGAAGAACCGAATCAAGCTGTCCAACTCACTTGGGCTCTCCAATGTGAATCTATCAACGGTTATGTTACTCCGCTAACCTTAGCAAGTCGCACTCAAGAAATCTCTCAAGCAATAGCGAGAGGTGAACAAGAACTACAGCGATTTAAAGCAACTCTCAAACAACTGCAACTTGCGCCAGCTATTGCACATCCCCAAATTCCCCTGAATTTTTAATGCCTGCAACCATTTTGTCTGTGTCGCAAGCCATCGCTGGTTTGCGACACTCCTACCCAGTAACCAAGCCAATTGAAGCGATTGAATTTCTCCAGCAAACGCTTAATAGTATTCAAATACTAAACCTTTACCAACACTTTTTTCCAACTGAATTTACCACCAGTACCAGTTCTATTTACTCTGATAGTCCTGACATTCATAGCCCCCGCGAATTAGAATTTTTCAGTCGGCTTGACGAAACAGAACTTATCCCTATCAGCCCCTGGCAATTAGAAATAGCCCAAGAAGAACGCCTCGACGAACTCCTGATAGAGCCTTGGGGGTTAGATTGGTTGAGCTATGAAGATTATGATATTGAGTCATTAGCCCCTGAGTGGCAAATCTTGCTGCCTCTAACTTCTAAAGGACTAGATTGGCTAACTGAAAATGACGCACAAGATTGGTATGAAGAGGAATTTAACGTTTTATTTTCTCACGTTTTACCACCCGATAGTATCAATTATCTGCAATTCCAAGAGCTTTGCTCTCTGGCTGACTTTCCCATAAAATTAGTGCCAATTGTACTAAGTTTCCTCAATTATTCAACAGGTAATATTTGGCTAGACGGCTGCGCTCAAGACGAGTATCAATTTAGAGAATGGACAGTCGAAAACTTGATATCTTTATCAGCGCAATGGCAAAGTGCTAAAGAAGTAATAACCCAAGCTCAACAGGTTATCGACTGGCTTGCTACTGACCGCCCTCGACGTTTTCAGCAAATTCTTGAACTCTGGAACAAGAGCACTTTGTCAATTTGAATTACCTATGAATCCAAATAATTACGATTGAAACTCTCAAGTCTAAAAATGCTGAGCTCCCCGCTTAAGCGTATTCATTGTGAAGCAGCAACCGCTAGTGCGGTTGTAGCTGTTGGAAATTGAGGTCTTAACCATGACTGAAACTCTAACAACAACCGAAAGAATTGCACGTCTCAATGACCAGTTGCGTCAAGGAAATACCAAAATTGGTGAAATTCGGATCACTCAAACTGTAAAAGCTCTTCCTCCTGAATACCAACAAAAATTACTGCAATTAGTAAGAGATTTTAACAGTTTTGAATCGGGCAACGACCCCTACGGAGAACGAGATTTTTTTGCCATTCAACTGAATAGCAAAAACTACTTTTTCAAAATTGATTATTTTGACAAAAAAGCTTGGCTGGACAACCAAGAAGTGAGTTCAGAATGCCCAGAAAACTCGGATAAAACTTGGAGAGTTGCTACCCTAATGAAATCGAATGAATACTAATTTTCAAGTAGGAGCTAACCTTACCTATCGGGTTAGCTCTATAACCTCTATCAATTTTAAGCTATTATGCAACATTTGTCAGGAGAAGCCTTCCGTGAAATTCTGCAAATAGCTCCCCGACAGCTAACAGAAATTGATGCTGAATTACTGTTCATCAAAGAACAATACCTGTTCCATTATCGAGAAGGGACAAAGGAACACTACAAACTACTCTCCTCTGTCAGTTTGAGAACTGCATTTTCTCACGAGCCAATTGATACAGGTTGGATGCCTCCAGGAGTCATAAGGTGGGGAACTAATTCTCAAGGAAATTGGGTAGTAAAATTCATACCTCCTGCTCAATATAACCTCCACTTTGATGATATTGAACCGATTACTATTCCGCTAACCGCTTTGGTATTGGTAGGACAGAACACTCAATATTGGGTATGGGCAACTGATGTCGCCACCTTCAACCCAGAGGCGAAAGCTTACCATACTCCCTTACCAAATATCCACCCAAACGGTTTAATTTGCTGGGGACAAAATACTCCCCCGGTTGCTTCAACTCAAACCATTGATATTGCTTGGCAAACTTTCATCACTACTCCTTTCAATGCTGACTTATCCAGCCAAAAAAGCCGAAAGTTTCCCCAAGATGTCAGAGAACATCTGAAAAGTTTAGCCTTGAAAAAAAGGCGTTCCTATCCTGTTAAAGATTTAGTTGAAAGCAGGTGCAACCAGTCAATTAACTCTTTAATAGAACACCTTTTATTGATTGCTAACCCTATCTAGGCATTGCACTCAACATTTTTCTTTCAACCGCCAAGTTTAAGTTAATGCTAAAACTTTTTAACCACATTCATGCCTCTATTCCCTTGCCTCCCATTGCTACTGGAGTATTCTGCGAATACGTTACAGCTTCTAACGGCGTGTTTGTGCGTTCAGTTCGCCCCGGACTAGAGGCAATGATTCCTATTGCAAATTCAGCGCCCAATACTATCAAAGGGTTGCCATCTATAGAACCGTACTTGCACCTTGACACTCGTTCAGTACCATTAGAATTACTCCTTTCTATGTGTACAAAATCTGCATTTTGCAAAGATAATAGTGGGAATCTCACAGAGATTTTATTTCACCTATCCCTTGACAGCCGCAATCAATGGCAACTGACAATTCCACTCCAAACAACTACACGAACAAGCTGCCAACCTCTTGATAATTTATCCTGCTCAACTGCCTTAATTGAATGCCACTCTCACGGAGAAATGCCTGCTTTCTTTAGTAGCACAGATGATGCTGACGAGCGCGGGTTTAGACTCTATGCAGTCTTGGGTAAAGTTAATACTTTAAATCCTGAGATTTTAGTCAGAATCGGAATTTTCGGACACTATAGCTTAATTAAAGCTAGTTCTGTATTTGAAGAGCCATATTTTATCACCGATGCTTACCAAAACTCCCTTAAACCTCGACTTTGAGTACGCCAATTCTACCCATCTCCTCCTCAAAGATTACTCTCACCTACACTTGTGGCTCGTTGGCTGTGGGGGCACTGGCTCTTATGTAGCTGAAAGTTTAGCACGATTAGCTTACGTTTTCAAACAACGTGGTAAAAATGTCAATGTTGCCTTTGTTGACCCTGACATTGTTGAAGAGAAAAACTTGGGAAGGCAGAGATTTTGTCAATCTGAACTCGGATTGAATAAAGCCGCTACTCTTGCTTTGCGTTACAATCTTACCTGGGGGCTAGAAATTAGTGCAATTCCTGACTATTTTGACCCCAAATTGGTAAAATCATACTGGAATGATTTGGTAATTATCACTGGCTGCGTTGACAATAGTGCGGCTCGTCGTTCCCTCGGCAAAACACTAGAAAGTAACCGCCACTCTGATATTCCAAGAATCTGGTATCTTGATGCTGGCAATAACTTTGATAGCGGTCAAATTCTACTAGGTAGTCATAATTGTGGTGAGGGGTTAATTACTCACCTAGATCAATTTGAGAGAACAGGCATTATGGGAGCCCTACCCTCTCCTATTTGGCAGTGCCCCAATTTGAGAGAATCCCAGCCTGAAGAACTGGCAGAACCCCATTTATCTTGTGCTGAGTTATCCACTATTAACGCTCAGAGTCTCACAATTAATCAGGCGATGGCCTCCATTATTGCTGACTATTTATTCCGTCTCACTTTGACGAATGACTTGCGGAGGTTTGCCACTTTCCTTAACCTTAAATCTGGTTCTATGCGCTCGGAATTTATCAGTTTTTCATCTCTTAAAAGGTTTGCAAGAGGGGGAGGGGGAAGGGGAAGGGTGGAAAAAGGAAGGGAAGAGGAAGGGGAAGGGTAGAAAAAGCTGATTATTTGGGGAGGGGAAAGGAAGGCTTCGCCGTGAACTATGCGGCTCGACTGAGCGACATTCGGCTTGCGCTCAATCGAGCCACAATTCGGCTAAGCTCATGGTCGAAGCCTCACGCCGAAGTCCGACGGGAACCCCGCTTACCGAACGTCCGAATGGAAAGTTATAGGTTATTGTTAGCTTTTATTAAAGAGAAAAAGCTAAAATTTATCCTTCCTTCCCCTTCCCCCTCTTTTACTTTAACGAGATTTTTTCGGATTTAATACTGTGTGAATTGCCCGGTCTAAAAACTCGATAAACTCACTGGGATAAGTATAAAATTGACTCTTTCTGGCTCTTCTGGGTTTGAGGGGATTAATGTATAATGAGATACAATGAATACGTGGTGATAGGCATGGACTTGCATCTTGATAGGTTGCTAAATTTACCAAATACAACCATCGAAAGTTTTACGGAAGAAGAAAATAAAATTATTCTCAAGCTGAGATTCTTACATGATGAAGCTCCTTGCCCCCATTGTAATACGCAGAGTAGAAAATTAAAACAAAATCGACCGATACTGATTCGAGATTTATCAGTATTTGGCAAAGTAATTTATTTAAATACGCCACGCCGCCAATTTTATTGTCATCAGTGTCAAAAACATTTTACGGAAGAATTACCCTTTGTAGATTGGGAAAGACGATACACACAAAGATCTGAAGAGTATGTTTATCAACGAGTGCAAAGTGCGAGTGTAGAGCAGGTAAGTCGAGATGAATTTTTGAGTTGGGATCAAGTACAGGGAATATTTAACCACCAATTTTCTCTCAAAAAAAAGGAGAATTGGGAAGAAGTAAAACGGGTGAGTATTGATGAAGTGAGTAAACGCTGCATGACATCAAAATTTGGTCACGGTCGTATCAAATATTGACTTAGGAGAATTGCTAGAAGTGATTGATAGTCATAAACAAGATGACATCATTGAAATCCTTAAGCAGCAACCAATTGAGATCAGAGAGAAAGTTGAGGAAATCAGCGTTGATATGTGGGGAGGATTTCCAAAAGTTGTAAAAGAGGTATTCCCAAATGCCAAAATTGTCATCGACAGATTTCATGTCATGCAGCCAGTGCTCAAAGAGTTAAATCAATTGCGTAAACAAACTGGAGTTAAGATTAAAGGCAGTCGTTTTATCCTGCTAAAAAATAATATTGATTTAACAGAAGAAGAAAAAGTGAAATTGGAAACTGTCTTGAAGTATTCTAAGCGTTGGCGATTAGCTTATACTCTAAAAGAAGATTTTAGGAGTATTTTTGAAACTTGTAAAACCCCTGAAGATGGTCAGGAACAATTGAAAGAATGGCTTCAAAAAGCTCAAGTTGTCTACGGAGCAGTTTTGGAAACAATTCACAACCATCTAGACAATATTTGTAATTACTTTTTAAACCGTACATCTAGTGGTGTGATGGAGGGACTTAATAACCGAATCAAATTAATTAAATGACAAGCCTATGGCTTTTTGAATTTTGTAAACTTTCGTTCTAGATTATTAGCCTGTCTTTCTCATTAGCTTTACTTATCCCCATAAACCCAGAAGAGCCCCGCTAAGTTGAATTAAGAATCAAGTTGAGCAAGTGCGAGAAAATTGGTAACACAGTAGCCGTTATCTAAATTGAATAAAAAATCAAATAAGGAGTATGAGAAAATTGGCAACACAGTAGCCGTTATGTCAGCCTTGACAGTCGCGTAAATTGCTGTTGTCGGACTCGCGCTTTGCAATCGGCTAAACTGTTGTTGTCTGATAAAGCTTGACAGTCGGCTAAACATTTATTCCCTGACTTGGTTTATAGCAGTCGCTCGACTCCTAGCTATTAATGGCGGTTATAATTCTCCACCCTATTAGTCCAGGTAGTAATTTCTAAGTAGGTAGGCGGGATTAAACCGAATAATGTAACAGTATGTAAATAGGCTTAAGTCAGCCAGTAGAGAGCATTTGAACACTTTACATCGTTTACATAGTTGCGTTTTAAAGCGCCGACTTACTTAGGCGTAAAGAGCGATCGCTAATATATTTCAACAACAAAATAGTTGGCAGTGCCTGTCCCATACCTTACCGCTCTTATTGATGTATTTGGGCTTCAGTCGCGATCATCGCCGTCGTTCCTTATTCTATATCAATAAGGTTTGAACTGCGGGTAAGCAGTATGCTCAATATTCATGGGGGGTGGATATTTTTCGTATGGACGCATTAGTCACGGTTTGCGATCGCAAAACCATTGCTTGCTACCAAGAGAGAACAGCCATAACCAGTCACAACAGGCAAAGGCACGAACAGCACAAAAAAGCAGTAAAGGGACATGAAATTGCAGGCGTTTGCCGGATATTTTCGGATAAAAACAGGTAGAGGCCAGTCCCTGCAAATGTCTGTATTCTCACGCTCTTTTGTACAGTACACACCTGATTTTGTACAGCAAATGACTGACTTTAGTGCTCCCCAAAAATTAACGGGACTTAAACAACTTTTAAGCCCAAACAAAACCCCAACTGGCTTTATATGCAGCTTGAGCGTCCATATTTTGTTGTAGCCAGCGCACAAATCTATAAGATATAGCTGTTCTCAAAGCTTCTAAGACTTCAGTAAAATGTTACTTTTATATCACAGATAGATGGCTAGTTTACCCAAGGTTTATTCCCGATAAAGACCAAATTATCTATAAAAGTTACATGACCCGACTAGAGGGCGAGAATACGCGACTACGACATTACGCACAATGTCATCACTTTGGTATAATTGTGAGAGTATGAGTGCGATATTTGGAGACATTACTACCGTGAGCGTGGCGTTTGGCAGAATTCTATTGAGCTTACACTTTCCAGCAGCGATCGTCCAACAATCTTAAAATCTGTGCAGCAACTCGAACTTTTTCCGCAACCCAAACCCAGCTCCGCTAAATCTCCTCAACTAACGATGAGTTCCGAGGCTTTGTATTCTTGGAAACAACGCATTTTTGAACACCAACAATCTGAAAGTGCGCCACAACCGCGACAGGGAAGTCTATTCGAGCTAGCAGTAAATCCTTGTGAACCCAACAACATAGACCCGTTTGCCCTGCAATTGCACAATCTCTCATTCTGTGAGAAACCGGATTGGGGCGATCGTACTTGCCTTTACTTCGTTATCGATAACGCACTCCCATTGCTGCTGTATGTAGGAGAAACAGACCGCACTCCCAAGCAACGATGGATGAGCCACGATTGTCATAAGTACATTGCCAACTACATCGAACTGCACCGCCGCTACTCCCTGGATGTGAGTGTGGCTATAGCATTTTGGTATGGAGCGCCAGCTAACCGCAAAAAACGGTTGCAACTGGAGTTAGAGCTTATCTACAAGTGGAAGTCACCTTTTAACAAAGAATGTTGGCAATATTGGGGACAACCATTTGGGAAGTGAAAAGCGCGGAGTTTCACGTTTTAGTCAAGGTTAAACTAGGGATAATCCTTTGATAAAGTGATATTTAATAAGTGTTAATAAGGTGTTTGTGCCTATATTTGTCTTAATATATAGGCAAAAAGTTGATGGTTAGTATGTTCCTCTGGGTATCGAGTCTAAAACAGTACCGGATTTTCCGGTTATTCCAGACAGCGAAATTAAAACTGTAACTGGCTGTAACAGATTGTATTTGTGGGAAATGTTAGTGAAAAAATATCTGCAATAATCGATTATGTCCTCTCAACACCAATTACTTCAAGTTAACCAGCGTTTCGGCGATGCGGGAAATGTTCTGGCTTCACTGGCACCAAACTTCGTCAAAGTTGCTCCCGGTCAAGTCGGTTCCCCTGTGCCATTTAAACTTACCTCCGGCGGCACAGACGCATTCGTGATGGTCCAAGGCTACGATTTGGACAAAGCTGGACTGAGAGTATTGCTCGACGATGCGGTAGTTGGAACCATCAGCCGTGGTAGCAATTCTGGTTGGTCTACATTCATCTTGCCGCTACCAGACTTGCGTCCCGGTGAACATAGGCTCCAGTTCGCGAGTGCCAGCGCATCTGATGATAGCCTGATTGCCACCGCGATCGTCCAGTGGAGTCCGACTGAAGCAACGATCCAGAATCCATTTGTGGATGATAGTGAAACCATTATCTTGCGGGGTTGGGTGAATCTGGACGTGCAGCGGCAACTCGGAGGCAGTCCCGACGGCGATACTCTCTGGTTGCTCGATGCTGAAGTGGTAGAAGACGTTCGCGGTATTGGTGCAAAAGTGGTGGCAAACCCCGATGTCAACAAAAAGCGAACTCATCCCCTTGGCGATATTAATCGCCTGACTATCCGCTTCCAGGGCATCGACACCCCCGAAATTCATGCTAACGGTTCGCGACAGAACTACGGCTTCCTGGCTTTTGCCAAGCTCGAAGAAATTGGCGGTATGCGGTTTCATGCCAAGCGCGGAGATAAGTCCGTAGAGGTACGCTGCTCGGTAACTAGACAGTCGGAGAAAGAAACTATTCTCGACCCCAACCAGCGCGTTTTGGGTTACGTCACCCTCGGCGAACTGAACGCCAACACCGAGATGGTGCGCCTTGGCTACGCTTTTCCTTTCCTTTATGACAGCATCAGTCCGGCCATGCAGCAGCGCCTGCGCCTGTATGCCGAAGCCGCCAGTACCGCTGAGGCGGGAGTATGGCGCGAGTACACGGCCGTACCAGTAGAGCCGATGCCTGCTTTAAAAGAACCGATCGCAGATTACGGACAGGTAAATTTTCCGACGTTTTGGCGGCGTTGGGCCGAGTACCGCAAGTCAGGCGGACTGCCGGGCCCCAAGTTCGTTGAGTGGGTGAAGGCCAATAAAGAAAAACAGCTCGCGAATGCCCCCGGCGGTATCAAGTTGTTTTCAGACACGATCGATCCTTCATCAAATCGTCTGCTGGTCAAACCTTGGGAAATCGTGTTCGAGGAGTAGAGAAGCTGTTAGACATCTCCCAGAATGAATCTGAAACCGCAAGCCCAGCTAGGACAGATATCTAACTTATGGAGATGTCTAATACCGTTGTTGTCAGACTCTGGGATTAAAAAACTTAGATATTTGAGTTTAACGATGAAGCTTGTTGCTCTCGATAAGTGAACTTTTTTATGATAGCGATTGTTTTTCTTTGAGCTGGCGATCGCCTGAACTGCTGCACGTTATATAGTGTGTGTACTGGTAAGAACCTGCAATCTTAATCTCTCAAACCTGTAATTCTGGCCTCAATAAACCAAGATTATTTACAACCATAGTTAAGGTTGATCTCTGAATTGCTGCGCGGTTGCATACTAAAAGGTATACGCATCTCCACCGACCAATGAAAAAATATCTCAACCTTGCCACCGCCCTCATCGCATCACTCAAGCCCAAATCCAAAACACCCATAATCGACACCTACGGTCAATCTACGCTTAACCAAGACGAGCAGCAAGCTCTCATGGAATGGCTCTTTGCTAGTTTGATGGGTGCTAGGTACTTCAGTAAAGCTCACCTCATCTGGGATGACGGCCAGGATAGAGAGCGGGAGATTTTTACGGCATTAATGAGAAACGAGCCGATATTCCTGTATCGCCAAGGAGCGCGACCTTCACCAACGGTTGAAGGATATGTTTGGCAGTTGATTGGCGAACATCCGAGTTTGCGGGTGTATGAGTTGGAGATGGAGGCTGAAGGAGATTGAGGACGATCGATGATTTTGATAAAAGAGTTATCAATAAAGAATAAAGGGTATTTCAGGACAGCAAAACTTTTCACTTAGCTAGCTGTCCCTACTTCTCAAACAGACTGTTAGGCGACACTAATTGTTTGACCGTTAGTTAGACTGCTGAAGTCATAGGTTGTGCTACCAGCTATGAGTTCTTCAAACTCAGAAGTTTTCATAGTGCCATTACTACTTCTAAAACCTACCGTTGTCCCCAATATTTCAACGGTATAGCTGCCTGATGTTAATTCCAGTGAGTCTCGATCTTTCCCGCCATAGAATGTAGCAGAACCAGAACCCCTGATATAGTCTGTACCTTTCCCTAAAAATATGTTGCCCAAGCTAGAAAAGCCGCTATCAGTAATGATGGAGTCCGCGCCCTTACCAGTATTAATAATACCCTCGTTGGCGATAGTCGCGCCAAAGCGAAAATCAGTCCTAATGCCAAGAATTATATCATCGCCATCCCCAGTATTGATGGTGCCGGTATTGGAGATGGCGAGACTGTAAGTGCTAGTGCCAGTGATTATATCGTTGCCATCTCCGGTATTGATGGTGGAGGAATTGGCAATGGCATCGCCCTGAGTTGAAATGCCAGTGATTGTGTCGTTACCCTCGCCGGTGTTGAGAAAAGAGGAGTAGAGAACCGTGCCAGAATACCCACCAGTGCCAGTGATTACGTCATCCCCTTCCCCAGTATCAATGATGGAACCATTGATGGAACCAAAACGTAAGCCCATGTATTCGCCAGTACCCGCGATCGTGTCGTTACCGTTGCCAGTCTTTATGATGATCGGGCTTTGCAAGTTGGGGTTGCTTGAGTTATGCTCGATTCCTACGCTCAAAAAACCCTGGGCAATGCCCGTGATTATGTCGTCACCACCACCTGTATCAATGGTGCCTCCTTCGTTGAAAATCCCATTACTATCACGATCGCTCGACCTGTATTTTCCTTGGTAACGGATGCCAAGGATTAAATCGTTACCCTCACCCGTATTGAGTGTGCCAATGTTGTGGATGCCGCTGATTTTGTACTCGTAAGTGTCAGGGATTAAGTCGTCGTAGTCTGTAGCAGTAATGATTAAATCGTTACCATCACTGGTATTGAATGTGCCACTGTTGTAGAAACCGCTGATCCTTGTCTGAGTGTTGTTGATACTGTTCTCACTGTTACCAAGAGTTAAGTCCTTGCCAGTAAGAGTATTAGCGAAGCCATTATTAAGTATTTCTTCTTCCCCAGATACGCCGACGACCAAATCACCCTTTTCGGGAAAGGTTATACCTGAAAATTCGATTGCCATAAGAAGACCTCGGACTTAAAATTAAAATCAAAACATATTATATGTCACCATTATAGAGCAATGGCCCGGACAGTTTTATATAGCCCAATGGCTTATTCTTGAGGACTTTGAGCCACTGAAGTGCTTAGTATTAACCAAATTCAGCGCCTACGCCAAGTAAAACATCTACCATATTGCTAGGAGTTGGCGAGAACTGACTTAAAAAAGCTTTCAGTTGTGACCACTATAATTCTATCCGATTAAAGTCTAGAGAATAGGACAATAAGTTGAGGATACGCTTAGCCGATCGATTGAATCAAGTTCAACCACCGTTCGCTTGTGGCCAGGCCGATTATCAATTGATTTCGACTGCACCTTTGCCTAAATTGGGTACTAAAAACTGTTCAATTAAAACTTCAAATTCCTTGCCATCGAGCGACCCTGCAAGCGTGATTAATCCTATTACTTTTTTAAAACTGATTCCTCCGAAAACTGTGATTGATGTACTTGCGACACACATAGCAGGTTTGATGCTCTGTTGGGGCGGGCAATTTGTTCAAATGCTGTTAAATTGAAGCCTAATAAACTCTTACTTCAGATTCAAGACTCTTGTCTCTAGTTGAATGTGCCTTTTTTATTTCACTGCTAAAAAGCTCCATTGTCATAATAGTTGTCAATTATTAGTTTTTTAGGCACGGAAACCTCTAAAAGCAAGCTGTCTCATCAAAAGCAAGCTGTCTCATCAAAATAGCTTTGGCTATGTTAAGAAATAAAACACTAGACAAGAGAATCTTGTAACCCGTGATACAGATATATGCAGTAACATTTAATCTTCTTTTTTGATTTGTTTCTTACTAGCGAGGTTTTCCTATGGCGATCGAACTTTCAAGTCTAAATTTTACTGACCAGGCTGATGTTGTCTCCGCGTCGGGAGTGGATGAAATAGTCAATACTGGCATTGCTAATACTCTTGCTGGCAAGGACATCATCACGGGAACTAGCACTAGCCTTGACAGTGAGGGACTTGGTATCAGCGGCTTCTATAACATCGGCACGGTTAATACTTCAGATGATAACGATACAATCACTGGCACCAGTGATTATGGTATCGGGATCTCGAACTACCTCGGCACCATCAATACTGGAAATGGCAAGGACATAATTACGGGTACTAGCAAAACTTTCGGCATTTTGAATCAGTCCGGCACCATCGATACTGGAGATGACAACGACATAATAACTGGCATTAGTACCGACTCCGGTGGCATTGCCAACCAGGGGTCTATAAAGACCAGCGATGGCAATGACATAATCAAGGGTACAACCAGCAATGGTAGCGGTATCGAAAACTCTCTCAACAGCAGTATTGATACTGGTGAGGGTAACGACATAATAACTGCCACTGGCAATTATTATATCCTCTACAACAACGGCAGCATTAATACTGGTAATGGTAATGACTCCATTATTGCTGAGGAAAATGGCAATTTGCCCCTATATAACAGCGTCAACGGCGGTACAATTGATACTGGTACTGGTAACGACTCCATCCTTTTACAGGGAGGACTTTACAATTCGGGCGGGGTATTTTTAGGAGAGGGTAACGATTCCCTTGCTTTCACTCCCTCTAAATTCTTTCCTAGCCGTGCCCTTGACAACTACAACGTCATTGATACTGGGGATGGTAACGACATAATCACTAGCACTGGTGTCATTTACAATGAGGGTGGTTTTAGTGACGGCGTTATTAATACGGGTAATGGTAAAGACTCCATTATTGCCGAGGGAGGCTTTGAGGGTACTGGCAACGTGTTTTTAGGAGATGGTAAAGACTATCTCAAGGGTTTCGGTAGCGGAAACTTTGATGGCGGAAACGGTAAAGACGCACTGGAATTAACGTCAGGAAGTTATACCGTTGGAATATCCGCAACCGGGCTAAACTTCACCAAGGATAGCATTATCATGACTACCTCTGGCTTTGAAGAACTCATAGCTGGTAACAGAAATTATGACTTCAACCGTCTAACCAACGGTCAAACAATTGTTGTCGCCTAGCAGTTTATTTGAGAAGTGGGGACAGCTAGCTAACAGAAAAGCTTGCTGTCCTAAAACACCATTTCTTGTCTCTTACATGAGTGACGCTCAAATATGTGACTGGTCATGCGCCCATAGGATTTCTCAGAATGGGTGGAGATACAAAGAAAATCACGAGGTTGTATTCTTGACCGATCGCCTCTCAACACCAAAACTCAGCCAGCGCCATCACCGCAGGCAGTTTCACGAGTTTCAGGACTTCGAGAGCGATCACCTCCAAGCCCGCTGTCCCAACGTGACCTTTGTACGCTCTGGTTCATTGTCCACTAGCATCGCCTCAAGCTGATGAAGTCGTGCAGTATGCTTGAGTAACTGTGAGGAAATTAGGGTGCTATTCTACTCTTACCTTCGCCAATCCTCCATCCACAAGCAGCAGTTCTGGGGACTCCAACTTTTCTCGGAGTCAAACAAGTAGGGATTGCGGTATTGGGCTGTTGCTTCACCTGCATCAATCAGTGCTCATGAATTTGCTATAACTGAGTAAAAATTAACTAAACTTAAATTTATGAATAAAAACTTGTTTATATCCGTTATTATTTCATCTTTTTTTATCGTTGCCCTTCCTGCTAAAGCAGTTGAAACTAGGTGCGGATGGTTGCACAATCCCACGCCTCGAAATTGGTATTTAATAGACAAAGATGGTAGTTGGATTATCTCGCGGCAAGGGGGATATGAAGCTAAAGGAATAGATAATGTTCCTACCTATAACGAGAAAGAGTACGTCAAAACGAATGGTTATTATGGATATGGTTGTGCTTGTATGGATGTGGTGACAGATAGCGCTCGATCGAGAATTAGCGAAATTCGGGGTGGCGAATCATTACCGCTCTCAACCTGTCGCGAAGATCCTAATGTGCCAAAAAGTCCTTAGTATCAGCCAACACCAACTGTACAATTACAGTAAAGCTGAGGAACCACCGCAACCATGACCGACTCGATTGCCACCCAACTCCAACAAGCTTCCGAGGGCTTACTCTTCGCAAGCGAAACCGATGCTCCCTTCGAGGTCATTCATTGGCCGGCACAGGGAGAACTTACTCCGACGAAGCTGCTGCAACTTACCGAACATTCACCCGACATTCCAGTAGAAATAGTGAGTGTGGACGAGTTTTTTGATACCCCCACTGCTGAAGAAGATTGGCACGATGAAGAGGAAGAGGAAACGGCGAAGCGCTTTCAGAACTTGGTGAGCATCCTAAAGCAGAACCTCTCGCAGTTGCAGGTTTACCGAGTTGGTAGCATTGAGATTGATGTCTACATCGTCGGGGTGACGGACGGTCGCGAATTGGCGGGGCTGTCTACGAAAGTGGTAGAGACTTAGCAAGCTTTCCTTCCTTCAGTTAGCGTGTTTGCCAAAATCAAAGCCAATTTAGTTGGTTACACATATAAGCTGTAAGGATATAGCTAAAAACTTAAAACTTAAAATTGAAAAAAGAAAGAAAGATTTTTTCCTTTTTCCTCTTTCCTTCTCCAGCTCGTACCGCGATCATTTGGATGGACTTGATATTGCTTATCCAAGCTTAACTCCTGTCACTTTCTCACGAAAGGTTACAAGATCAACACTGACTCCACAATAATGCGCTAATTTCTCCCTTGCAGTCAAATTGCTTTGAGCGTGTTGAAGCAGCTTCATAGGAACCAGTGCAGCAGCCCCTACTCCATAAGCTTGAGTTTCCTGTGATTTCTTGCAGCTTCGCATGGCTGTTCTGTTCTTAAAAACAATAAGGCTGCTGGGTGTATGACCGAGGAAGACATGAGCGAGTTCCTCCATTAAAGTGGCTCGTTTTCTGGTTTCAGAGTGATTGGGATTGAGGACAACAATAGTTTTACCGTTAGGCAATAGAAGAGTACCCCCTGACCAACTGTCTGAGTCTTGGACGAGAAGCTGATCGAGGAGACAGGGAGCGAGTTCTAAAATGTCTAACGGTGAGACAACTCTCACTTCCATCGTCTGAGCTAGTTTATAAGGATTTAAAGCTGCCGTTGGTTCCAGACTCAGGCGACAGCGCAATTCTTGCCCGCGTCTCTCAATCCAGTCCAAGAAGTGTTTGCTCACAAATAGAAGCCCCTCTGACTGTTTATCTGGCGTTACATTGCTTTCTCTCCGAGTTGGACTTCTCATCGGCTTGGTGATGAGACACTGCACTAGAAGCTAGCTAACCACTATATATAGCATAACAGAGAATTTAAAGACCATATATAGTGGTTAGCTAGCTTAAGCACGTGGCTACTGAGTGAATTGCTCGTAGAGGATACGAAACATTTCAGCCAAAGCCTCAGCCGTTTTTGGAGAGAGGCGCTTATCTGCTCGAAGATGAACTTCCACCACCTCGGGTGTAGTTAATTCCGGCCCCTCTTCATTACCTTCTTGGTTTTGCTCCAGTAGTAGAAATCCAACAGACACCTCAAGCCAGTGCGCCAGCTTAGCCAGAGTATCTGCATCCGGCAGAGAGGATGAGGCACCCCGTTCTAACCTGGACAAAGTAGACGGGCTTAGCCCGCATTCCGAAGCTGCGGCTCTCAGCCCCAGTTTTTTTTCTCTCCTTTTTGCCTTAACTAGAGCGCTGATACGGGCTAAGGCTGATTCATAGGTCATTCTCAGCATCCTAAAGCTTCCGTAGTAAAAGTGTACCCCAACCTTGTTGCATCAGTAGCACAGTGTCAGAGTTACCACAATTGCTCTTTCTCTGTGCTAGCCTAGATACTGTGCCAGTGATAATACGGTTCAATACTTAAAACAGCAGTCAGGAGGTTTTATGGAAAAAAGCGTCACCGACAAACAAGATTTTTCTGACGAAATTATCGACGTTGAAGAATATGCCAAAGCTGGCAAGAAACTTCCGCTCCAATGCCATGCTTACCGCATCCGAATTGACAAGCAAAAGTATGTTGTCACCCGCCCAGCCCTGACAGGTCGCGAACTGTTGGAACTAGCCGGGAAAAACCCGCCAGAGCAATATCGAATTGACCAAAAGCTCTGCGGTGGCAAAACTGTCAAAATTGGTTTAGATGAGAAAGCCGACTTTACAGCACCGGGCGTTGAACGCTTTATGACCCTACCCCTCGATCAAACGGAGGGTTAACAGATGCGTAGACAATTTCACCTCCCATCTGACGATGAGGAGTACCTAAATGCTTGCGGATTTTCTTGGGAGACTGTTATCGACAACCAAGTTCAGAGAGTTGTTATTCGCAGTTTCCCCGTCCCGTCTGGATACAACCATAGTGCTGTCGATCTCAATATTCACATTCAATCGGGGTACCCAGATGCACAAATAGACATGGCGTACTTTTACCCTCCAGTGGCTCGTAACGATGGGCGACCTATCAACAACGTGCATATTACTGACAATTTTGATGGTAAGCAGTGGCAGGGATGGTCTCGACATCGGACACCAGTCCACCCTTGGCGTCCGGGGATTGATTGTATTGGGACGCACTTAGCACTTGTTGAGGAGTGGCTGAAAAAAGAACTAACTAAGAGCTAAATCATGAAAACATCTCTAAGTTTGACGGCCGCCCAAATGGAGCAACTAAAAGCGCATTTGTTCCCTGGTGACGGTCAAGAAGCAGTTGCTATCGCGCTTTGCGGTCGTGTTGCTGGAAATGGCACGCATCGCTTGTTAATCCACAAAATTGTGCCAGTCCCTTACGAATACTGTTCCCTTCGTACTCCTGACAGGGTGAGTTGGTCAACTGATATCCTGATACCGCTTCTTTGCGAAGCTGCCAAGCGTGACATGGGAATTGTCAAAATTCACGGACACCCTGAGAATTTTCCTCACCATTCTGACATTGACGACGAGGCTGACCGCCAGCTTTTCCCGTCCATCTACGGCTGGATGGAAGACGACTGCCCTCACGCCAGTGCCATCATGCTGCCATCAGGACGTATCGTTGGTCGAACCGTTAGCCCTTCTGGGGAATTTGAACCTTTGTTCGCCGTTAAAGTTGTTGGTGATGATCTGTCATTTTGGTATGCCGCAGACAGCTCCGAACAGGTGCCGGAATTTGCGCGTCGAACTGCACAAGCTTTTGGTGAAGCTACTTTTGCACAGCTCAGAAGATTAAAAATTGCGGTTGTTGGATGTTCTGGTACCGGCTCGTGGGTAATCGAACAACTCGGACGATATGGAGTTGGTGCCTTGGTACTCGTTGACCCTGACCGAGTTGAGGAAAAAAACCTCAACCGCATTGCGGGTGCAACTATGCGAGATACACAATGCCTTGCCCTTAAGGTTGATGTAGCCCGACGCAACATCGAACGCATGGGGCTAGGGACTGAAGTCATAACTTTCCCAGAAAGCCTTTTCAATCCAAAAGTTGTCAAGGCGATCGCCGACTGCGATGTTGTCTTTGGCTGCATGGACAGCATCGACGGTCGGTGGCTGTTAAACCGTTTGGCTACATTTTACGTGCTTCCCTACTTCGATGTAGGCGTGAAGCTCGTTGCCGATGGTAAAGGGGGAATTGAGCAGATTTGCGGGGGCGTGCAATATCTCCAGCCGGGAAGATCGAGTCTTTGGGGTCGGGGAATGTTCTCTCTAGAGCAAGTGCGGGCTGCTGGTATGAAAAGGACAAATCCATTGCAGTACGAACAGCAGAAAAAGTTAAATTACATCGTCGGGCTGCCAGACGATAACCGTCCTGCCGTCATCAGCGTCAATATGAACTGTGCATCGTTGGCGGTACTGGAATTGCTGGCGCGATTGCATCCTTACAGAGATGAGCCGAATTCTGAGTATGCGTCTTATACGATCAGCTTCAGCCAAGCTCGAATTTGCTCAGACCGAGAGCAAGAATCTTGCCCCAGTTTGGTTAAAAACGTGGGGAGGGGTAACGTTATGCCGCTCCTCGACAATCCCGAATTGAGCGAAGTAGAGGTGGGAGTATGAAGCAGTTCCGGTACTTTTTGCGAACGCTCAAGCGGCGGCTGTTCGGGCAACCGATTCCAAAAAGAACCGTCATGGTTGAGGAATTGCCAGACCGTTTGCACCCAAACTGCGTCTATATAGCGGGGGAAGGGAATTATCTTTGGTATGCGGCCATGCTTTGCCCTTGTGGTTGTTCTGCAACGCTGCACATGAGTTTGATGCCAGAAGGTCGGCCTATGTGGCATCTGAAAGAACATAATGACGGTACTATTACACTTCACCCTTCAGTTTGGCGAAAAAAGGAGTGCCAGAGCCATTTCTTTTTGCGTCGCGGATTGATTGAATGGTGCAATTATCGCTCAGAATTGCCTTAAAAGATAGCTCACCTCAGCTTTATCTCTTACACCTACCTGTTTAGTTCGCGATTTTCTAAATCTGTATTAAATTGGGCAATTAAAAAAAACTAGACGATACTTGAGAAAGCTTACGCTTTGCCATTACAACATAAATAGTAATACCAATTCACTATGAACCTGCACTTAATATAGCTTCAAGGATATAGTCCCAACCACAGAGAGATAAAACTTCTTCATTCGTGAGAGATTTGATAATTATATCTACCTGTTATTTGAGTTTATCTAAACTCGAATAGTTTTCCCACTTGAGGTCTTTTTTTGTATGTTCCCACAATCTTTCAATCGGATTCAATTCAGGACTATAGGCAGGTAAATATATTGGCATTACATGGTCATGCCAATCTAATAACAGAGCTTTATGAAAGCTACCATTATCCATGATAATTAGATTGAAATACTCTGAGTATTTTTGAGAAAATCCATTTAAAAAGTCTTGAAAGCAGTTGTGATTGAGTTGAGAAAATTCTTGATAATATTGTTCACCTGTTGATGGCTCTACAACTCCATAAACATAGAAGTTTCCTCGCTTAAGAGAGCTTTTTGCCGACGGGTTTTATCCCCTTCAATGTAATCATCCTGCCCTGCATAGTAATCAATCCAAATCTACTCTCGTCCTGACACCATATCCTTACAGGCTGTCCTGTTCCGAAATATTTAATCATTACTTTGATAATCTCCCACAGTTTTTTTTTGAAGTTTGTCTGTGCAACTTCGTTCACCTTATTGCTTTGGGGTCTTGGCACTTTGAGGTAAGCTTTTAATTTATAATGAACTAGGTCATGTACGACTTTATAGCTCACTTTGATCCCGCATTCTTTTTCGAGCCATATCTGTAATTTGCCATAACTTGTTTCCCCCTCTGGTTCTTGCAGTTTTTTGATTAGTTTTTCTCTCACGGAGGGTGGTATATGTGGAGTCTTCCCGGGAGCTTTTTTAACTGTGAGTAATGAGGTAATTCCACCTTGTTTGTAAGCTCTTAACCAACGATATATTGTTGATTCGTCTCGCTTCAGCATCGTGGCTAATTCTTCTCTTGTTTTGATTCTTTTGGTGGCAATCCAGTATAATAGCAGTAATTTTTCTTTACTTACGGAGGTTATAGCCCGTTGGAGTCGATGCTCTAGTTCCTCAACTGTTTCCTGGATTTCTACCTTAAATTTGTTGGCCATATTGCATTTCCTCTACTTTTAGCCTACATTTAGTGTACCTTCATAGTGAATTGGTATAAAACAATTATGCACTCAGATCATCAAACATTTGTTACAGCAATTCACTCTAAGAAAAAGCTAAAACTTACATTTTTCAGCAAACAGGATAGAGGACAGCTAATTAGAATGTGCGCTCCGATGGACTTTGGACCAAGCCGTCGCGCTAAAGACAATTTAGAGCGCTACCATTTTTGGGATTATGAAAGCGACACGCGGAACCATGTACTTAGCTTACTTCCAGAGCAGATTATTCAGATGCAATCTACCGAAGAGTCTTTTGACCCCATCGAATTTATTACATGGGATGTAAAGCAATCGCCCTGGTTTCTACAGCGTAATTGGGGAGTGCTTAGCTGAGACACTTTGACCGCTAAAAAATTCAATAAGCATTCGTTTATCGAGCAATCCTTATTGGCTGTCCACTTTGCTCTCAATCACCTGCTGAACCTGTAAGGGTACGTTCGACAAGAAATTCAGCCCCGTTTCGCGCTCAACTCTTGCCACGGAAACTCGAAAGCTTTTCCATCCCCTGCCCTTGACGCTGGCATCGTTGGGCATCATTACAGCGATCGTCCTGGTGTTTGCCGTAATTCCCTGCATCCCCAACCCTTGTCTGTCGAGTACCGCGATAACTTTCCAATTCTTTGCCGGCACTGCAATCTTCTCCTTTCTGCCAATGCTGCCTTTCCTTCCCACGGGCCCGGCTACGATGTAAAGTTCCTTCCCCTGCTGCACCAAATCTCGGCAGTAATCTTCCAGATCACTCCACAAACCTCGGTTGAGTTCTGGCACTTGAGGCATCATGTTGGTCATCAGGAATGTGCTGCTGTTATCGGCTTCGTTGCGGGTGCGATCGGCACTGGGTGTAATGTGTCCCCGGTCATAGCCACTTCCCGTGTAATCTGTTGGTCGCACTTTGTACCAAGTCGCGGGGAGGGAATCGTCAGGGCGGAAGTTGTCTTGGCGATCGGCTGCTCCAATCCAAGATTTATTGAGCTGCCATGAAACCCAGTTGGCGGCCTTTGTTTTGCTGTTGTAAGAGAGCACGTACTGCGGTTTCACCATCAAGTAGTTGTCAATGCTGGCAACACTGGGAGCTGCATTGCTGGGATTGCCCAGAAGTAAGTTGCGGTTATTTATGCCTGAGCTGATGGGTTCTCTGGTGCTTGGTTTGGGCGTTGGACGTTGAACCCTCGGTTTCTCGCGACCAATTTGAGGAAGTCGAGACGGTGGCGATGGCTCAGTCAAGTTGCAGCCACTAAGAATCCCTACCAACATCAGAGCGATCGTCCATCCCCGATAACCTTGCCTCATTGTCGCTACTCCTGCACTTGCTCGTCTTCCCTACTCTGCAAGCTTACAACGTCGTGCCACAGGTGCTTCTCACTCATTACCAATTACTCTTGTTTATTTACTTCAGTAATGCAGTAATGCAGTAATGCAGTAAGTAATTAAATAGCAAGCTAGCAGGTTGGAGAAACACGGCTACCTAGAAGGAGTTGATTGGCTCCCATAGCAATGCAACCCTGTTTTAGCAGCCGATGCCCAAACAAATGCTATATTGCTGTATTAATAAGTATTTCAGTAATGCAGTAATGCAGTAAATAATGCAGTAAGTAGTTAGGGTAGCAATTGTGGCTTTCGTAAATCAGAAAGGCGGATGTGCCAAAAGCACGACAGCCGTACATTACGCCCATTGGCTCGTGCAGCAGGGCAAGCAAGTGTTGATAGTGGATGCCGATGCTCAGCGCTCTAGTTCCCAGTGGTGCAGCAGAATGGAGCCGAGCATCCCCACTCAGGTACTTCAAAGCCCGGATGACCTCTTAGACCAGTTGACTGACTTAGCTGCTACCGTTGACTACCTGGTAGTGGATGGCCCTGCTGGTTTGAGTGAAGCAACCAGGGCAATCTTGATGAGAGCTGACTTAGCGGTGGTGCCAGTTCAACCGAGCGGTATCGACGTACAATCAGCCGCCGATGCGGTGAGACTCATCAAACAAGCTCAATCAGTAAGACAGGGCCCGCCCCAAGCAGTAATGTTTTTGAGTCGGGCAGTGAAGGGGACAAAGCTCAAAACTGAAGCAATGGAGTTGTTAGGAAAACTTACACCCACCATCAAAGTGCTCAAATCAGTCGTTCACCAAAAACAAGTGATTGCTGATTCCTCGGGTCAAGCAGCTACTGTGTGGGATTTGGGCGGTCAACCTGCCAAAGATTCTGGTAAAGAGTACAGCCGACTGTTTAAGGAAATCATGGGAGTGTTGAAATGAGTACCAAGAAACGCAAACCACTTGGTAGCGCGATGGAAGAATTTGTTTTCGGTACAAACAACGAAGCTGCATCACCAACACCACCAGAGCTTGTATCGCCAGCAGTAACGCTCGCAGCATCGCTAACACCAGAAGCTGCATTGCCCGCAACACCACCGCAGCCGGAAGCATTGGCACCAGAACCTGTACCTATTCAATCAAAGGAGCCTAGCCTTATGAGTAAACTGCAAGCACCCGATAAAGAAGCTACGGTCAGGTTTACTGTGGATATGTCCGAAACTCTGCACCGTAAACTGTCGATGTTGGCGGCAAAGACAGGGCGCAAGAAAGTGGATATTGTGCGGATGCTGTTGGAAGAGGGATTAAGGGAGGTCTAGGGGTAGGATTCTCTGGATATTGTGCGATCGCTGTACTCGGAGGGTGGCGATCGCTTTTTCATCCTACCGGAACTTAACCAACAAGTTTTAAGCCTAACAAAACTTCAATTGGTTTTATATGCAGTTTGGACTGCTATATTTAGTTACAGCTATCCACAAATTTCTACGTAGCTGTAGGAAGTCCGAATCATAATTATTCAGACCACAATCAGGATTTTTTGGAGATTGCTTTAAAGGCAAATCCACCAAAACTTCAAGCCAAATTAAATGCAATTCACCTTCAAAAGCACCTCAAATGTAAGTTTACTTAATAATTGTCTCCTCCACCCTTCACAAGTCAAACATTATATCTGCTTGATGCAAGTCCCTCAAAAGAAACTACACACCACCCAAAACGGCTGCCAAACTTATCTCTTTTCCTGATTGACCGACGGAATGTGGGTAGTAACGCCTTGCCGTGCGGAAAATCAAAGTGTATTGATTACGAGGGTGCAGGAATGGTTTAATTTTCCTGCCTGAGAAGGAGCCCAGCCCCATAAAGCAGAGACAGCACCTCGAATTTGAGCTGTTTCGACATTAAAATACTTTTGAATCTGCTTGAAGCTGCGATGACCTGATATCATCTAGCTCAGCCGTTAGGCTATAAAAGGACTATTGATCAGCGTTAGGTCGTTAGCCTGAATCTGCTGGGGTGGAAGCACTCTCAATGTCCATGAAACCGTAGACTGTCCCCAAAATTGTATCGGCTGAGTCAAGGTGAATGTGTTTCTATCCTAATTTTGGTGTATGTTTTAGTCTATATCTACAACAAAACTGGTGACAGAAAACGCTCGCGAGTACCAACCTAAGCAGACATCACAGTGAAACAGCCTGACCAAGACATATTTAGTGCCCTAAATCCAACGTATAGTGAGAATCCGGTCTTTGCCAGACACGAGACTTTTCATCCTCGGTTTGGCTGGCTTAAAAAGGGTTTTGATGCAGCCAAACAAAATTCAGAAGTATTCTTGCGGGAAGATGCCCCTGTACGGCTAGGTGTTGGAAAAAACATGGTGAATGCCATTCGCTACTGGTGCAATGCCTTCAAAATATTAGTAGATAATGCCTCCTCAGAGAATGGCGATCGCCTCTTAAAAGATGATGGTTGGGACCCCTTCAGTGAAGACCCTGCAACGCTATGGTTACTGCACTGGAACCTACTCAAACCGCCCTGTTTGGCAACAGCTTGGCATTTTACGTTCAACGTTTTTCGGGCAGTGGAATTTTCCCAAGACGAATTATTCAATGCTTTATGTGATTACAGAGATAGTGTGGCTCCTCGCATCGCCGAGTCCTCCCTGAAAAAGGATGTCACCTGTATTTTGCGAATGTATGTGGAACAAAAAACTCCCAAAACCAGTGTAAGTGAGGACAGCCTGGATTGTCCCTTTACCGAACTGGACATCATTCACACAGCCGGAGACTCCAGACACTACACATTCCGAGTTGGTCCCAAGAGGAATTTACCAGCAGAGATAGTCGTTTCAGCCTGCTTAGAATATGCTAGCTGGGTTGGTCGCGGGTCAAGGACTATAGCAATCTCTCGCCTCCTCTACGATATAGGCAGCCCTGGTATGGCATTTAAGCTTTCCCAGAGTGCTATCTGCGACGCAATTGAACAGGTGGCAAGACAGTGGGACTTAATCACATTGTCTGAATCGGCTGGTTTAATTCAATTTTCCTTTACGGACGATCCAGAGAAGCTAGCTCTTGATATCCTAGACAAGTATTACAAAGGGAGACGATACGCGAGACTAAAACGATGAATAAACCGTTATCTCAATACTTCAGTCTCAATCGTCGCTACTCTCGTTCCATCAACATCGAGCGGGATTTAGAAAAAATCGACGCTTTGCTGGGATATATCCCAACTGAGAGGTCAGTCAATGCCCTCAAACGTATCTTAGGTGGATTAACTGAAAAGCAATCCAGGAGCGCTTGGACTTTAACTAGCGTCTACGGTACGGGAAAATCTGCCTTTGCCCATTTTTTGGCATCTCTGTGTGCTCCCCAAAGCAGTCAGATGCGCCAAAAGGCGCTAGAAATTGCATCAGAACCATTAGGATTGGATAGTTCTGAGTACCTCGCTCTTACAGAGAAGATACCGAGCGGGGGGTTGTTTCGAGCAGCAGCTACAGCACAGCGGGAACCGCTGTCGCATACGATTGTGCGTGCTTTAGAACAAGGAGCAAACGTTTTTTGGTCACCTCAAGATCGAAATAAGTTAGACGTAGCTAAAAAACTGGTAGATATTGCAGGACTTGTTGCAACAGGAGGGACAGTAGACAGTCGGAAAATCCTCAACTTAGTGCAGGAAGTAGTCGCATCTGCGAAAACAGATATGCTGCTAATTATTGACGAACTGGGCAAAAATTTAGAATTTGCTGTCCAAAACCAAGGCGCTGAAGACTTATATCTGTTGCAGCAACTCGCTGAACTGTCAAGAAAGAACGGTTATCAGATTTATATAATAGGTCTGTTGCACCAAGCATTTACCGATTATGGCGAAAGATTAGCCTCTGTACAGCGCAACGAATGGGCGAAGATTGAGGGAAGATTTGAGCATATATCGTTTAATGATTCTCCAGCACAGATGATGCGATTGATTGGTCAAGCAATCAATCGCTCTAATGCAGAAGCAATTCTCTCTGCCATCAATAGCCAAGCAGCAGAATGGTTGGAGGATTTGCCAAGTGATATCAAGGATGATTTTACACTCAACTTGCTGGATGAGGTCTACCCGTTGCATCCCATCGTAGCGTTGGTGTTGCCAATTCTCTGCACTCGCTATGCCCAAAATGACCGATCGTTATTTACATTTCTCACTAGCGCTGAACCCTATTCTTTTAGGAATTTTTTAGAAGAAACTGCGGTTGTAGATTGCTTGCCCGAAAGGGGAAAAGAGTCTCTGCCGACGCTGAAGTTGGATAGAGTCTACGACTATTTCATCGAAGCGGTGGGGATGGGTTTAGCTTCACGACCCAATCTCCAGCGGTGGGTAGAAATTCAGAATTTAATTGACGATGCTAAACGTAAAGATACTGATAGTCTGCGAGTTTTAAAAGCGATTGGGATTTTAAACCTCGTGACTACTACAGGTGCGGTGATGGCAACTCGTACTTTGGTGTCGCTAGCGATGTGCGACAGTCCTTCGGAGACTAACTTGGGTTACTGGCAACAAGTAATTGAAAATCTTATACAGAAGGGTATTGTCAATCATCGGCGACAACAGGACGAGCTGCGGATTTGGGAAGGGTCGGACTTTAATGTCGATATTGAACTAACAAAATATCTCGAACAAGAGCGCTCTCCCTTAGTCAATCTTCTTTCTGCCATCCGTCCCCTCACACCCTTGGTTGCTCAGCGTCACAGCTATAAAACAGGTACCCTGCGTTACTTTGAGCGCAGGTATCTTGATGGTTTAGAAGACTTAAAAAAACTGCGCTGTGCCAGCAATGGCGGCGATGGTTTGGTGGGGTATTGGGTGGATGAAGCTAGCCCAACTGACGTACCATCAACTGCGGCTGATGGGACTCCGCTGATTGTGTTGCGTGCTGCAAAACTAGATTTACTGCGAAGCAGAGCGAGGGAATTTGCAGCGCTGAAAAAAATTCAAACCAGTGCCCCTGAGTTGCAAACTGATGGGGTAGCAAGGAAAGAAGTTCGATATCGGTTGGTTCAAGCAGAACAATTGTTAGATGAAACACTCTCACAAGCTTTTGATGTGGCCGATCCAAAGAGCTGCTGTTGGATACAGGGAAAACAAGAAACAATCAGCCACGTTACAGCTTTAAACGGTAAGCTTTCGGATGTCTGCGATCAGGTTTATAGTCAAGGTATTATCCTGTGGAATGAGTTAATTAATCGCCGTGAATTAACTTCTCAAGGTACTAAAGCCAGACGGGAATTGATTGAAGCAATGCTTGAAACGAGCGAGGAAGAACGACTGGGTTTGCAGGGATATGGCCCTGAAATCAGTATGTATTTTTCTGTACTGGAGAAGACAGGTATTCACAGGTCGGAAGATGGAGACTGGGGATTTTTTCCACCTCATGAAGACTCCGGTATGTTGACTGGATGGCAGGTAATTGAGGAGTTCTGTCTTTTTGCCAAGGACAAACAGCAGACTTTAGACAATCTTTATAAGCAATTGGAAGCACCGCCAGTTGGAGTCAAACAGGGTGTAATTCCGGTGCTGCTAGTGGCTGTTTTGTTGTACCACATTGACGATGTTGGCGTATACAAAGACGGCACGTTTATCCCGGTTTTGGGAGCCGAACATTTTGAGTTGTTGGTTAAAGACCATTCCCGGTTTGCAGTTAAATATTTTGAAGTGGTGGGAGTGCGATCACAAGTCTTCAAAGAACTGGAAGCGATATTGCGATCGCCCAACTCTCAAATGCCACCGGGAATTAGAAATACCACCCTGCTGACGGTAGTTAGACCGTTGTTCCAGTTTGTTAAAAAGCTGCCCGCTTACACTAAGAAAACTAAACGCCTCAGTTCGGAAGCACTAGCTGTTTTGCAAACCTTACAGCAGGCACCCGAACCAGATGAACTCCTATTTACAGCCTTACCCCAAGCCTGCAAGTTGCCGCCTATTGGTACTGATAAGGCTGACGATGGCACAACAGCTAAAACCCTACGCAAAAAGTTGGTTCAAGCGCTCCGCGAGATTCAGACAGCCTATGATGAATTATTGAGAGAATGTCAAAACCTTCTCCACGATGCGTTCGCTGTTCGCAGCAGCGAAGCAAAGCTGCGGGAAGATTTACGGGTTCGTTCCTCTCATCTAATGGGACAATCTATTGAAAGAACTCTTCATAGTTTCACAGTAGCAGCAGCAGATGAAACCGCAGCGGATAAGGAGTGGTTAGAAGCTCTAGTGATGATTGTAGCTGATAAACCCGCTGAGTCTTGGACAGATGAGGATGTTACTAAGTTTGCGATTAATTTGAGTGGCATTTCCAGGCGCTTCAAAAACTTGGAAGCTTTACAGAAGGAGGTTGTTGCCAAAGGTGCGGGTTTTGATGCCCGTAGAATTACAGTCACTCGTCCTGATGGTCAAGAAATTCATCAGATGGTTGGAATTGACCGCGATTGCCAAGACCAAGTTGACCATTTAGTTAAGGATATTCTTGCAAAACTGCCTGACAACTCTCAAATACGGCAAGCTGTAGTTGCCAAGCTGGCGGAAGAAATTTTAGGTGTAGTGTCTCAGGAGAATGTTGCTCAGATTCGGGGAAAACATAAAAATCGAGAGTCTGGGCAAGAAACAAGCCATGCCTAATTTGTCATATGCTATTAGTCCATGAGTTTTGTTCCCCGCTTCTCATACAATCATGAACTAATGAGGCATTTGAGAGTCATCGAGAGTGCGCGTGCTGTCATCGAGGTCTTATCTCTGCCACTTGATACGACACCTGCCTCTTTCTCAGCATCCACCCATTTAATGACGGGAACGGTCGCAGGGGACGGCTGTTGGCTACTGCTGAAGTGTGCCGTTTCGGCTACCGAATGCGGGAGCTTTTCTCCTTTGACAAGTATTTTAATGCCGATCGCGGCTGCTACTACCGTTCTTTGCATATGAGGCATGAGGCTACGGATGAATTTTTACGAAGGTCGCCACCATCCTGATCACACACCCTGGCTGCTTTACTTCGTGGAGACGATGGCACGTGCGACCGATGAACTGGCAAGCTAAACCTAAGTCTCTTTATCAAGGCGCTTCTCCTGATGCCCAACCCTAGGAAGAATTGCTACGTCTCTCTCAACAACTCCTCACGCGACTTTTGGCAAGAGTTTTGGATGGAGTCGAAAACCCCTGTGTTATCGGCATTTCAGATGTTGCGTCCTGGTTGGGGGTTTCGGACAAGACGACCCGCGAATGGCTGCAAGAATGGACTGCTGGTGGTTTGATCTATCCGGTTTGGGTGGGTTCTGGGGCAAGAGTCCGCAATTAGACACTGGTGGAGGAGTGGAGTTCTGCTTGCTTCAAAATAAGGGAATCGCTTTCGGAAAATAGCGGAACTTAATTCGGGCATTGAGCCAATTATTCCGAGGTTTGTTACGAATTTACAATGCTTTTAGCTGTTATAACTCTAAAAATAACGGAAGTAGGTTCTGAAAAATAACGCCTATTTAGCCAATGGTTGGCGGTGAGATCGCTTGATGCGGGTTCTGGAGGGTATTGCTTTGATGCTCTCAGTGCGTCAAAATCAAGAGTATGAGTGAAAAACCAGTGAGACATATTTTGGGCCTATCGGGAGGCAAGGACAGCACAGCCTTGGCGGTTTTGCTGCACAAAGAAATTCCACAGATGGAATATTTCTTCTGCGACACGCACAAAGAACTGCCAGAAACCTACGAATATCTCGATCGGATCAAGGCGCGTCTTGGCATCAAAATCCATTACCTCGCAGCAGAGCGGGGGTTCGATCATTGGCTTGATGTCTATGGAGGGACACTTCCTTCACCCAATATGCGCTGGTGTACGGTGCAAATGAAGATTAAGCCTCTGGAGCAATTTGTAGGTAATGATGAAGCCATCAGCTATGTTGGCATCCGGGCAGACGAAAATCGTGATGGGTATATATCCACTAAGAAAAATATCAAACCTGTCTTTCCATTTAAGGAACGAGGGTTGGTTAAAGCAGATATCATTGGTTTACTTGAAGATACCGGAATTGGACTGCCAGACTACTACCGCTGGCGGAGCAGATCTGGTTGTTTTTTCTGTTTCTTCCAGCGTAAATATGAATGGGTGATGTTGGCAGAAGAACATCCAGATAAATTTGCTGAGGCACTTAAGTATGAGCAGGAACACAAGGATGGCAGACAATACACATGGAATGAAGGCGAGACATTACTGGAACTACTTGAGCGTAAAGATGAGATTATTGCTCAACATGAGAGATCAATTGCTAGGAAACAAAAAGAATCAGCCTGGAAGAAGCAGTCTCTTGCTCAGGTACTAGATTCAGTTTTGGATGAGGAAGATGATGC
Source organism: Microcoleus sp. D3_18a_C4 (assembly GCF_036702415.1). Lineage (NCBI taxonomy): Bacteria > Bacillati > Cyanobacteriota > Cyanophyceae > Oscillatoriales > Microcoleaceae > Microcoleus > Microcoleus sp. D3_18a_C4. The sequence goes on from NZ_JAUBTI010000004.1 coordinate 48,648, forward strand.
TCTACCTTGCTTGGCTTGTCATTTATAAACTATCAATTCGTTAACAACTAATTTGTAAATTATCTTAAGAATTATCAAGGACACGGATTAAATTTCTAGAGGAAGCAAACATGAGCGTCGATATATCCCAGGCTTTTATCACTTCAAGCGAAACGATATCTGATTTCTTTCAGCGTCCAGGAGTTGGATACTATATTCCCTTGTATCAGCGACCCTATAGCTGGGATACAGAAAATATCGATCAGTTAATGTCTGATATCTGCCGTGGAGTTGATGTTCTTCTCAGCAATGACAAGAATATACATTTTCTCGGAACAGTTATTATTGTTAAAGAATCTAATCCTTTTGTTAATATTAATCCCCAAGATCGGAAAGCATTACCACCTACAATTTACAACGTAATTGATGGGCAACAGAGAATATCAACAATTACTTTGCTAGCTTGTCTGCTTTACCAACGATTAGAACAAATCCGTGAGAAATTGCCTAACGATAGCAATACTGATGGTTTAAAGGAAGCCATTGATAGCTATTTAGCAACTCTTTGGGAAATCTTTTCGGTTGACCTGCGACGAGGTTCACCCCATCGAAAGCCAATAATCATTCGTGGCGCAGTCGATGGATGGACTTTTGAGGGAGATGACAAAAACAACTACAAATCTCAAGTTTCGTATTTTCTAGCATCTTTTATCCGCGCTATTACAGAGAAATCAGGATTCCCACAGCTTCCGCCAACAGGTTCCTCATTCGCAAAAAACATCAGGAAAATGAACTCATGGCTGAAAGATATCGAAAAAGCCTACGAACCAGATTCAGAGGATGAAGAATTTCCTCCCGCTTGGGAAATACTAACCAAAATGTCTCAAGTAGACTTATGGAGCTACGAACGACCAGAATTGATATCTATAGTTGAGCATCGTAGTAACCCTATCTCTACTCTTGAAAAGCAAGTATGTTCTCTCGTACAGCTTTTTGCCTTTTGTCATTACCTGCTTCAACGCTCCTGTTTTACATTGAATGAGCCAGTTTCAGAGGATTGGGCGTTTGATATGTTTCAATCACTCAATGCTACAGGAACACCCCTAACGGCACTTGAAACCTTCAAGCCATTAGTGGTCAATTTTGTTAGCTCAAATAGTGCAGCCTTCAAAGACTCAAAATCTGAAGATTATTTCGAGCAAGTGGACGAACTGCTAAGTTCTGCCCGCAGCGCTTCCAGTAAAAATAAGCTTACAAACGACTATCTCACCCTATTTGCCTTGACACATGATGGCACAAAACTACCTACCCAGTTTAGCGCACAGAGAAAATGGTTAACTGAAAGGTACAACGGATGTAAATCTATGGCAGAGCGAGAAGAGTTCATCCGCAGGATGGGCGACCTCGCTACATATTTAGTGAAAGCAGTCAATTTCGAGCCGCATCAACTTGCTGCTATACCTAAAACAGAGAAAGTATCCGAGCCACATAGAAAACAGGCAGCCCTCTGTATCTTGTACCTTAAGGATGCAGGACACAAAATGGCAAACGCAATCGTGAGTCGCTTCTACGCTCTTGTTATACGCGAAGAGCCTAATGCAGATAACGAGTTCGTTTATGCTTGTAAAGCTGTTGCAGCTTTCTTCACGCTTTGGCGGTCAGCGTTGCCGAACACAGGTCTTGATGACGTATATAGAAAGTTGCTTCGCGAGCAAATGTCATGGGAAAAAGGTAATACGGCGCTGACGGTCACTAATCTCAAGGCCTACTTCAGGAACATCCTTAACGATAAAGGAATAGGGAATCAAAATGACTGGAAGAATAAGGCAACACAGTATCTAAAATACGATAATGCAAAAACAGTTTGCAGATTTGCACTCTTTGTCACAGCACACGACACAATTTCAGATCCAACACATCCAGGTCTGATGAAAATTGGCACATCTGGCTCATCTCCATCATATTTAGAACCGAATCAATGGATCTCTAGCGATTTCAAGAGTATTGAACACGTAGCACCTCAAAAACCAGAACTATTATCAGGAAATGATTGGGACACTGCTCTATATGGAAACAATGATGACTATGAGCAAATTGGCAACCTAACCCTACTTCCTGGAGAAATTAATAGTTCAGCAGGCAATAAACGGTTGATAGAAAAATGGATTTACTATCGGCATTTAGCGGAAACAGATCCTAATAATTTGATCGCTTTAAAGCAGGAAGCCGAAAAAAATGGAGTGCATTTGAAAAAAAACACAATTGAGTTGTTAAAAAATACATCCCACAAACATCACATTTTGCCTATTGTTCAACTAGGAGCAACAGGGCGATGGGATAAGTCTTTTGTAGACAAGAGAACTGAGCGTATCTGTGACATTCTTTGGGAGCGTCTCCATGCTTGGCTGACTTAATTGTAAATAAATATCAGACAAAGAGGAGTGTCAGTTGAATTACGCTACTTCTATCATAATTCGCTTATACTCAGGATCTAATTCAGCAAGTTGATCGCGGACCGTTTGCCGCAGAGAAGCCGCTGGCCGTAAACAAAATTCCACTAACTCATCGTGACTTAACTGCAAGTCGGGGAATAAAAGCTTAAGATAACCAGCAGCTAATCGCTCAATGGCATTACGATCGCGCACATCTTTTGTTCCCAAAATTTGCCCATAAGTCGTCACATATTCAGTATAACCGGCCCGGTCGCGCAGACCGTGAAGAACTTCCCCTAAAAAATCCGCCTTAAATCCAATATGATTAGAAATTGCTGTGTCTTGAATTCTGGGCAACTTCCAACCCGGTAGGATACCGTGAATGCGATCGATAAAAGCAGTCTCCCGCAAAAAATCAGGCAAATTCAAAAAAAGATTGCTGAACTTGGGCTGTCCATCAGCATCTAATGGAATATTAGCCAACATAACAATACCTGCCGTAGCAGAAGATTGCTGCTTACCTCCCCGTGAAAAACGTCCCGATTCTAAATAATCTTTAAGCACACCAATAATCTCACCAGGATTATCAAAAGAAAGCGTTTGCGCCTCGTCAAAAACCACTACATTAAATTGTGTCAACAGGCCTGATTGATTAGTAGCATTATTGTGAAATAACACCGCTGCCGTAACTTTACCCCCTGATATTAAACGCACATAACGCGATAGATTTAGGTAGACAAAAGATTTGCCAGTACCCTTCGGAGCTAACTCAATTAAATTGACACGCTCTTGAACAATAGGAATCAAGCGCGTAATCAATAGCATTTGCTGTTCAGGCGAATAAAAATTAGGATTGTAACCCATACTACTTACTAGCAAATCCCGCCACTCATTCAAAGTAAAATGCTTGCGCTGCTCGCAAAAAAGCTCTAAATCAATAGTAGCAGTTTGCATCGGACGAAAATCAACCATGTGAATTCGACCCGGCAGGCGCATAACTTCATCAGGCGGCTGATATTCTAGTTTTCCTACACCCCAAACACCGCTTCCCAACAACAGCGGATAGGTTTCAATAATGTGAGATGTAACTCCAGCCTTTTTTTCATCTAAGCAAGGTATTTTTAAAATTAAATCGTTAGTTTGCAAGTTAACTTCGACACTGTACTCATCCAGAATTAAAAGTGAATTCCCTTGCTGTAATTGGGATTTTAGGCGCTCTTTTTGGTCTTTCGATGGCAGATGTTTGTTAATAAAATCCTGCATCTGCTGACGGGCTGAGTCATCTAGATTACCGTCTGAAACATGGCGGGATACAATCCACTCAGTGACATACGCAGGAATACTGCGTAAGCCCAGCCCAGCTTTGCGTACCAAGCTTTTATTTACACATACTTCGCTGTAGTAGTGGAGTCCGATATCTTCAAATGTCAGTGTCATTGTTACTCCCAAAAAAAACTAATAAATATAAGCCAATAATTTAGTTTCTAAACTATTATCAAATATTGTCGAATAACTCATCTACTTGGCTAACTTGGAAACGCTTAATAGACACTTCTATTTGACCGCTGAATTGCAAACTTTGCCCCCCGATCTCGCAATTAAGTAACCACTCTAGGAGTTCAGAACGACCTTTACTATTTACTGCTGAAATCTTGAGTTCTGCAATAGAAGAATCTGAATCTGCTGGTATTGTATTCCAGGTTGCTTGAGTGCCTGCCAATGTTAGTCTAACTGTTTTCAAGGGAACTGAGTTAGAATTTACCAGCGTCACCCGCAGGATACTCGCCTGAGTTGCTGTCAAGTATCCCTCCACGTTGATAATAGGTTGTATGACCTGAATGGGTGTCGGCTGTAATTCAATGCAAGCCACAACTGTCTCTTCAGGAGTTGCGCCACCGTGCGTCCAGCCGCCGGGTCTGCGTTCTACTGCGACGTAACTTTTTGGAATGAGAAAATCGTAAGGCAGATTGTATGCGTCTTTTGAGAGATAATACCAATCCTGCTCAAGATAGCGCAGGTCATCGGCTGATAGGGTTTTATCAATAGCACAACAGCGTGTTCCTTGATAAATGCTTTGCGTAGTGCTTTCATGGCTGTTATCATCATTAAATTCAAAAGCAAATTTAGGAACTTTTTTGACAGAGCATTGAGGTGGTAAAAGCGTACTACCGTGATCGCTAATCACAAAAGCTACGGCTTTTAAACCTTGCTTGAGACATTGCTGAAAACTTTGATTAGCTAAACGTGCTATCAAGTTTAGATGACCGTCAACACTCTCATCATCAGTGAAACTGCTGCTGTGGTGGTTTTGCTCATCGAGGGCATTGTAAAGTAAAGCATAGATACCTGGTTTGGCATCTGCTACGAATGCCATTTCCATATCTGATGGTTGGGTGTACACAAAAACACTCACTTTTTCACAACCAAGCCTAGTTTTCAAAAGCTGTGAAATCGGCTTGTTTGTGTTCGTTTTGTCAAAATATCCCTGCACGATAGCTCGCTTAGAAATAGATGTCACTGAAGGCAATCCTGACAAGGTTGGATGTATTCCTGTGACTCCCATACTATTCTCCGCACAAATAGCCGAAAGTCTTTTGCCTTGCCACCAAGTCAAACCATCAACAATAAACCACAATACAACATCTGCTTGCTTGGAGTCAATTAATCCTTGAATTCTGCTTAGCTGATTCGTGACAATTGAAGCATTGGGATTAAATGGTAATTCAGGATATTTCCCGACCAGCCAATCCGCAAAACGATTAGCTAAATCAATTTGAGGGTCACGGGGTTGACGGTTGCGAATTACCCAACTAAAGTATGGCATATATTCAACCGTCGCCCAATTAAGCCATTCCTCGGTAGACCAACTCTCATCCGGTATCTGAGGCAAAGACGGACAAACAAGGGATTCCAGTCGTCTTAACACATTCCTAGCTTCTGAAAAGAGAGAAAATCGATGCCTAATGAGGTCAATAATTGGAAGAGTTAGCAGGCTTATATTTTGTTGTGCCCATTGCTCGACAATACTTAGTTCAACATCAGCTAGTCCAGACATCCATTTAACAGCTACTATCATCGCTTCTGGAGTCTGGTTTCTTGCAAGCCACGAACTCCAGAAGCACTTTAAATCTGCTTCATATTTCCTTAACAAATCCCGGCATAAGTTAAGATGGCTATCGCAGTCTTCTATTGAGGCACATTCAAATTTCTGACGAAGAGTAAAACTGCTCGGATAAGCTTTTAAAGCCCAACGCAGAAGAACTGCCTCCCCAGCCTGTTGCCAGCTATCTTGCCCCATACATTCAAGAAAAATATTATAGCGATTATCAGCCTCTATCCATTGATTTAATCTGGCTTTTGCCAGTGTCATTAATGACACTGGAATTTGCCCTTTCTGTACAGCCCATACTGATAAATCGGCTAAATGACCTTGATATAAATTCGTGGTTCTCCAAATCGGATCGATGAGTTGACCTATAATCCAGCCAGAGGGGTCAGTTGCCGCTGCAAAATCAGGCTTTGGTAGATTGAGTAGCTGCAAATCTTGAATAGCAGCTTCGTCTAGTTCAGCAGGGAATGAAAAGTCAAACTTTTGTCGAAAGCGATCTCGCAAATCGATCTCTTCCCAACGCACCACCTGCAAATCATAGTCACGCATATCCTCTAGCCACTGAGCTAGAATGCGAGACTGTACATAAACAGTGTAATCCCGATCTTGAGCGTCTAGGGCGCGACGCAAACGCTGTCTTAAAGGAATATAATCTTGAATTTTGTTGACAACCCAAGTGTAGTTATCTGTTTCAATCGGCTGCGTGCAGTAAAAATCACAGTAAATAGTAATCATTGCGGATCGTACTTCTCCTTCAATCGCTGCCACAAAGCATCCTGTTCTTGCGGAGAAATACTTTCAAAAATTGTCTGGATTTGGGTAAATGCTCGATCTACCGCACCATTAGTATCAGCACCATTATTGAGTTCTTTGACAACACTTGCATCACCTATAGATGAAGACTCAGATGCTCTAGTTAGAGTTTTTTTTGTGGTAGTGGAATAGTTGGTTGTACCCCTAGCTGTGGTGGTTGGGCCAGTTGCAGAGCTTTTGGCTAGGCTGCCCGATTTTGTAGAAGCAGGGCTACTTGTAGCAGTTTTTGAGCTTTTTAAATTCGCAGGGCTTTTTGTTGGGTGAACTGGCGAGTTTGTAGCAATTGTAGAGGGTGTAGGAGTTATTGGTAATGACCCTCTCAACTCTTCTGCTTTTGCTTCCGCAGTAGCTTTTGCTTCAGACAGACGTTGCAGATATTCATCTCTGGTACTAATTGCCGGCCATTCGTCAAAAGGTAGCAGTCCCCATCGAGATGCCAGTGCATTTAAAAAAGCCTGTTCAAAACTATAGGGGTCATCAAGGACATACAAAAGGTCACGGGCTGCTGGATTCCCTGCTAAATCGGTAGGCCTTAATCCACCCACTAATTCAGCCCGCCATTTCTGTGCTGCTGTCAATGTATCATTCCAATCATTTCGCCACTCAGTCACCCCAAAAACCTGACTAATTTGCCAGGCCATGTAAGCCTTAAATTTTTTCCCAACTTTGCTCAATTGCTGGCAAGTATTTTCTAGCATTGTCAAAGTTTCATCGAGTTCTGTCTCAGTCCATTGCGAACTATCAGAATGAAGTCCTAAATCAATCGGCAGACTATTGAGTAAAGCCTCTGCCGTTTCTGAAATAGTAGGCAGAGAGGCTACTTTCATTAGTGCTACGGATGCAGAAATAGTCTCTGAGGTAATATCTTTTAGGATGCTGGCTAGTTCAACCTCAGAAGCTTGTCGGGCTACAGGGCAAATGTCGTTTGTCCATTTTCGGAGTAGTGCTGCAATTTGGTTGCGGAAAGAAGCGGTTTCCCCAGGTTGGTTACGAACCTGACCCCGATCTGGATATAAAGCGCGTTCCGCTAATCCCCGGAGAAACAGACGCTGAGTCTCCGTCAAAGGCTGGTAACGCACCACAAACTTTGCGGGTGACTCGACCATCTCTACAATTGTTTTACCGATCGCATCAATAGGTTGTTGTGCCAATGCACTACCGCTACTGCCCGATGCTGTTGTAGTGTAAATTTCTAAATAGTCTCGATTGTAACGATAGAAAGCTGCGATAAACAGTTGTAAAACTGAGGGATATAACCCGTAAGGGCGACGGGCTAGCGTAGCAACTATCTCTGACCAAGGAGTATTTTGACGCAATCGCTCCTCTAACAAAAGCCAGATCTCATTGCTATTCTTTTTCAGACGAGTTGGTACGCAGACTTCATAGGTATCATATCCACCTTCTTTTTTGACATGATGAAGAAGTCCTAATTCACAAGCACCATCTATAAGAATCGCCTCTTCTGCTGTTTTTTTAGATCCTTTTTTATCAGGAAGTTGGCATTGAGCTTGTAAAATTTTATCAAGGGCACTTTCTAAAACTTTCGACTTACCATTGGATTTGAGGTGCTGGCTCTGTCTGTGCGTTGGTGTCTTCGAGAAGACATCGCTCATAACTGTTGTTGCCAGCGAGTTGAGATGACCGGGCGTATTGACTGTTACAGTGCGTGCGCCCCGAAACCACTCAAACTTTGAAGGTTGCTCAAACAATTGCAAGGCCTGCTGAAACGCTGTAAGATAGTCTTTTCCTACTAACCCAGAATCGCTGAGAAGTTCCTGATAGTCGGAAGTTTTATAGTTTTCACTTTCTCGCAATTCTTCCAAAGCGCGTTTGCGCTGGAATCGTACAATTAAATCAGTAGGATTGCGGGGTACAGCTACAACCAACTGGTCATGCTGACGGGTTAATTGCAAAGCTGTGGAACGTGCCTGCTCTAACTCTGACTCCGAGGCAGCAACCACATACCACAATAAGCCATCATTTTCTTGTAGAGATTGGGTTAAAGATGCTGAACTTGAGAGTTCCGCCGGGGTAACAAATCGGGTAATGAGATGGCGAGCGCTTTTACGCTCTTTGTTGTAATCTTGCGCCTCAACATCAATAGTCTTGTGAAGACTATTGAGTAAGATAATAGGCGATTGCCTATTATCTCCTTGAGCCTTACGGTCAATCTGACTCCGCAATTCTAGCGGATTTGCACGCCCAGGTTTAACTAATTGGTAATGTCCGCTTTGCGAAGGATAAGCAATCCCAACTTGTTCTAGTTGACTAAGTGCAGCAGCTACTTCTGACATTTTTGAAGTAGATAAACTGAGGGCGTGGCGTAGTAATTCGCGATCGGCACGCAAATTAGCATCGCCGCTAGCCACATCTAACATCACCAATGCACGCAGTAAACGCCCCTCTATACCCGTTTCTATTTGTTGCGCTGAAAGAGTTTGGCTGGCATCTTGATACGCTTTTAGTAGATCGGGACGCTTTTCTGTCAAGTTGCTCTCAAAATATCCAAATAACTTATCTAGCGATAATAACGATATCCAACCATTTGAAGCATCACCATCTGCTTCTTGGATGAAATGGTTTAACCCCCGCTCTGCATCCCAGATAAAACTAAACATTGTCCGTTCGTTTTGTGCCAGGACTGCATTCAATCGCGACAAGCAATAAGTGGCTAGAGGATGCAATGGGAAACACCCTTGAACTATCGTCTTTTGCACCCATTCACGGTCGGTTTTTCCAGTAGCACGACTGCCCCATAAATTCATAGCTAGTGTGAGTAAGTCATCTCGTTGTTTCTCCGCATTGTCGAACAGACGATCGGGAGATATGAGTTTAGCAATAGACGCACTAATCAATTCTTCCGTGTTTAGAGAGCGCAGTTCATGTTGGCTAAAACGTCCCCCACTGCGTTCTAATGCCGCCTGTGCCACCTGGGTACTGCCCTGAGCGCTGGCAAAACTTTGCAAACTAACCACATAAAAATGAAGTTGATTTGACACAGAACGGACGGCTGCTTCTGCTAAATTATCAATGCCCTTGCTATCGGCTGCCGTTGATGACTCCCCTAGTTTCTGAAGCAAATGAGTAAACTCGTCCGCGATGACAAAAATGCCACTATACTCACCGTTTGCGACAACTTTTTTTGCTACATCTGCAAAAGCTTCCGATGGTCTTTCGATAACAGCGGTAGGCTGAAATGGCGTACCGGAAGCTTTCCGTGCAGCAGGGCGAAACACCTGCAAAGCTGAATCACCCCGCGAACTTTTCAAGTCTGACTTTAGTTGATTTAAGGTGCGACCAGAATTATTTTCCAAAAATTCTGACAATTGCTTAATTGTTTCAGGATAACCCACTTCCCATTCTTCTATCTGCTTCAAAGCAGCTTGATAATAAGTATTTGTTAACAAATTTTCTAAACTTTGAGCCTTAAGAGAATCAGCTAAGCCACTCAATACAAAACTGCTGAAAGTAACAGCAGTGTCAGCTTGCAGCAGCACCAGCAAAAAGGGCGGTTTTCCCAGACGAGCTTTGTATATAGCTTCAGCTTGGGCATGATTGAGATGGCGCAAACGTTCAAAGAAAGGAGCTAAAAGAGGGTCGTCCGATGAACGAGTCACATAGTTAGCAATCATCAACATCAGGTCGGATTTTCCCGTGCCATAAGTACCGACAAACGAACGGGCGCGTTGCTCCGAATTGGGTTGCAGACTATCCCGAAGACTCATAAAGATATCAACAATCTCTTGAGTGGGAATGTAGCTTTCAACGAAGTGGCGGTTAAGTTGCTCGTCAAAAAAATCACCAGGTAGTTGTACAGAGGGTTTAAATCCACCTTGAACCTCGACTAACTCCCGCATTTTTCGTGTCATAGCTGCACCTCTTCAGGCATCTCAAATATGTGATTCATCCCAGGTATTATTTTTAATAATTCTTGAGTTGTGCGGTTTCTAGTCACTAAAACGACACCTATCGGCAAACGAGTAGCACGTCCTACCTGCTTAAAAAATACCTCTTGCTGTTCCCAATTCCACAAACTTAACAAGGATTCGATCTCGTCAATGGCGACTATTTCAGTTGCTACTTTGTTATCTATCAACTTTTTTATAGTTCCCAAAAAATCTTCGGGGTGATAACTTTCTTCGCGTCCAGTCAAACTGTCTAAAAAACCAGGGTCAAGGGTGAAATCTATGTATCTCCAGCTAGTGCGCTGACAGACGGTACGGCTGAGCAACGTCTTGCCAGAACGAGGCTTCCCGACAACCCACAAAACTCGGTATCGAGCTTGTTCTCCACAGACAAAGCGAATGCGCTCTTCAAGGGCCAGAACCAGAGCTTCAAAGTTCATTGTTGTTTGTAGTAACGTTCTAGCAAGGTTTGCGGTAAATCGACATACAGTCGGTTAACTGGCTCGTGTTGCGTTTCAGAAAAGCTTAAATAGCCAAGACCCGCCAGTTCGCTCACGAACTGCCGGATCTGTCGGTCATCGGCTTGACACAGATGCCCAAGACTACCTTCCTCTTTGCACAACTGCACAAAACGCAGGGTATTAGTATGATTGTAGTGGCGATGCCACCAGTCACACAAGAGATAACCCACCACTAGGATGTGCGGCCAATTGGGAGAGCCTACGCTCAGGGTGGTTTTTTGCTTGATTAAAATCCCCAATTTGCTCAATCCTTGGGGACGAATGTAGGTACTGAGAGCACAAGAAGGATCTTTGCTGAGAGCGGAACGATTCTTGACCTCACCCATGACACTAGAAAAATACGCACTAAATTGCTCAGAAGTGAAGTTTAAACCGGGTGATAGGAATTCATTAATGAGAATGCGCCATGCCTCAGAACACTCAGTGTGTTTGGTAGACAGGTAATAATGCAGTACCCACTGCGTCCCCAAGTCGCCCAGAGTTGGATCGTATGTACTAGCCAACTGACCAAAGGATGTTAGTTTGTAGGTTAGTTTCCGCTGTCCCTGTTCGACAGGGTGAAGGGTTGCCAAACCCGTATGACGTAGCCATGCCGAAAAACCCTCGGCAACGGGGCGATTAACACCCATACACTGAGCTAAGGCATCATGACCCTGTTCAGGCTCAGCCTGCACGCACTGTAAAGCTGTGCTGAGACGTTTCAGATCGAGGTTGAAGTTTTGGTAAAAACCTATTGTCTTGGCCAAGGGTTACATCCACGCACTTAATACTTTATTTTAAAAGATAGTGGCTACTTAGTAGCTTTAACCAAAGATGCCCCCATCCAGCTTTGCCACCCAAATAGCTTAGCAGCGATCGGATGCCAGCTTTGCAACATCCTTACTCTGCTAACTTACTCTCTTAAGAACTGAGCGCAGCAAGTAGCCGTGTGTGCCAAAAAAAAGACTCTGCACTAAAAACTGGTCTAAGATTAGGGGGCTCTCCTAGATTTGTGGTGGGAGCGCTAGTGTGAGCGTCTCGCTCACGCAAGCTTCCCGGCGCGCGGCACAGGAAATTTCATTTTTATTATCACCTAAAACTTAGGAGAACAGATTAAGCTTTTTAAGCATCATTGTACCCTTTAATTTTCTTTATAACCCTTACTCAAGCGTGAAAATCCTAAAAAAAAAGTAGAAGCGTGAAAGATATACAAACTAAAACTTATTCCATATATCTCGATTATCATTCAACAACTCCAGTGGATAATCGGGTTGCTAATTTGATGCTGCATTACATGACAACAGCATTCGGTAATCCCAGCAGTATTGACCATACTTATGGTGAGGACGCGGAAAGAGCTGTGTCCCAGGCTGCAAGGCATATTGCTAAATTAGTTCGAGCTTCACCTAAAGAAGTAATTTTCACTTCGGGAGCTACTCAAAGCATCCACATGGCAATTCAAGGCAGCATAACTGCTGAAAACCGTTCTCAAACAAAATTTCGGGTTGCTATATTGCCTGTTGAACACAAAGCTGTTTTAGATCCATGTTATGCCTTAGAGAAAAAAGGATTAGCTGAGGTTTTAGTGCTCCGCGTTGACTCAAAAGGCAGGCTTTGCCTAGAGCATCTTGAAGAGATTTGTGTATCGGGGGTGTCCCTGCTGTGCGTTATGGCAGCTAACAACGAAATTGGTAATATTTATCCGCTCCGAGAAGTGGGAAAAGTTGCTCAAAAATACGGTATTCCTTTTCTGTGCGATGCTTCCCAAGCTGTGGGAAAAATACCAATTAATTTTGAAGAGTGGGGAATTACTTACTTGGCTATATCGGCGCATAAACTCTATGGGCCTAAAGGTTCTGGAGCGTTAGTAGTCAGGAAAGGACATCACCTAGAGCCAATTTTTTTTGGTGGCGGACATCAAAAGGGGTTGAGGTCTGGAACTCTTAATGTTCCTGGTATTGTTGGATTAGGAGAAGCTTGTCGCCTGCGTCAGTTGGAAATGTTCGAGGATGAGAGGGCGATCGCTGCTCTGAGGGACAATTTGCAGAATTTGCTGCTGGAAAAAATTCCTGGTCTAGTTGTTAATGGAGATATTTCTTGTCGTTTAGCTGGCAATCTCCACATTTCTATTCCTGACGTTCCGAATACTGCGATCATTGCCAGAGTCCGTTCTCAGTTAGCTATCTCCACTGGCGCAGCCTGCTCATCGGGCGTCGAGGCTCCCTCTCATGTCCTGCAAGCTATGTGTTTGCCAGAGTCGGCGATAGAAGGAGCGTTGCGTATAGGTGTTGGTAAATTTACAACATCTTTGGAGATTGAGCAAGCTGCGATGATTCTTTCTAATGCTATCAATCAGGCTCGTCAAGCTATGGTAGGGATTGGGCAGCACATCGGAAGTACCAACTAAGTTTATTTATCCTCGCTCCTGATAAAGTGACATCAAATCCCTAATTCTTTTTTGTGCTTGTAATTACCCAGTTAAATAGGGTTTGCTGAATAATTGCTCGCTTTCCTAATATCGGGAGCGCTCGATATATTCAACCAGAGTTAAAAATGAGTTTTTCCTGCTTCAATTTGAGTACAACCGGGGAGGGTGACAGAGAAGCCTAAAAACTAGACCTAATCAGGTTTGCCGCCCGTATACTCTGTGGATAAAAGCTACGTTTATTTCGAGTTAATTTCATTAAATCGCTTGACTTCTAACGGATATCGATGGGATGAGCAGCTTGCCAATTTGAAATGAACTCTTTTGCAAGGGTGCGGGAGACTGAGCGAGATCCTCTAATTTCCTTGACCCCCTCGCTGCCACGTTAAGAAATCCCCGTCTATGGATGCAGTAATGCAGTATTTGCGGCAAACTCTGTGGTGTCGGGTCGGTATACACCAAGCATGAAGATAGAGGGACACGGGCAGGCCAAGATATTCACTCAAGAGGAAATCGAACTCTTGTTCAACGAAGGTTTGCTCTTCGATCGCGATCGCGCCCTCTTTGGGATTTGTCTGTACACCGCCTGCCGCATTGCCGAAGCGTGCAGCTTGAAAGTCATTGATGTTTTCACCCCGGCGGGTGTCATCCGCTCAGAAATGATTATCCGTAAAGGCAACACCAAAGGCAAGCTCGGCACCCGCACTATCCCGATCATTCAAGAGTTGAGGCTGCTGTTAGAAACCTACAAACATCCCGAACACCCCTACCTGTTCCCCAGCCGCCACCTCAACCACCGCTGGAAGCACGCGAACCCGGAAGCCGCCTCTCATCTATTCCAAGAAGCCTGCGAACGAGTTGGCATCATCGGCGCTTCCACCCACAGCCTCAGAAGGTCAGCACTCACTCAGATGAGCAACGCGGGGATTCCATTGCGGATTATTCAAGAAATCAGCGGCCACCGCAACTTAGAACAATTGCAGAAATACTTAGAAGTGCGGCCCGACCAAGTAAGGGGAGCCGTCTCTGCACTCTCTACCCTTTCCTACGTCAGGAAAGCGACATATCCTGATTTAGCTGCCCCAACCCCAGAAAATCCGTTGCTCCCTCACCAACTGTCACAAGCCCCATCCGACGCGACTGAAGAAATTCCCGATTGGTGACGAGCAATTTTAGATTTTAGATTTTAGATTTGGGATGCAAGGATGCAAGGATTCAAGTCACGCATCAAGAGCATCGAGTGCCTAGAGCTTTCTTTCCCAAGGCAGAAGCCCTAACCCCTGGATTTGTTAGAATCGTTGGTCATGTGGAGCGGGTGCATCTACAAACCAGCTCAAAGGAGAATTGACAGGCGATGTGGCTAAAATTTGGCGTTGCTCTCAGTGGCGAACTGACGAGCATTGATGAGGTTGTGCGCGGAAAAACTAACCTTGCTTGTCTCTACTGCGGAGGCTCCCTCACAGCGAAAAAAGGGTCAGTGAAAGAACATCATTTCGCCCACACCGGAGAGACTTGCAAGCCCGTGTCACAGCGGATTAAAACCAAAGCTTTCCCCTCGCTGCCCCTCTATGACAGCTTCAACATCCAGCTTAAGGGTGAGGAATTGGAACAGTTGAAAGTGCTGTGGAAAGAGTACGGGGCCCAAAAGCGATCGATTCCCAAAGACTTGGTAAACTTTCGGTGGCAGTTGAAAGGATTGCTAGAGTCGGAGGGCGATGGCTCTTATCAATTCACTAACCTCGGTAAAATCCCCGTCGGCGCTCTTCCCCTGGCGCTGTTCAACCAAGTCCAGGAACCGCTGCTGGTGTCGGAGTTAGTTAAGTTGGAGCAATCCACAGCGGTGGCTGAAGCTGCGGGGTTATCCTGCTTGGACGAACGGCGGGCTGACTTGCTGATTTATCGAGCACAGCTTCGTCGGATTCTGGTGAACTCGCTCTACTTTCTGGAGGTCAAAGCTGACGAGAGCTGCTTCTATAAAATTGGAATTACTACTCGAACGATCGAGGAACGCATCGCCGAGGTGCAGCGGGATGTCAGAGCGCATTACTCGGATGTGACCGTCAGCTTGCTGGGATTGTGGGAACATCGGGGGAATGTGGAGCTTTACTTCAAACACCGTTATAAAGCGTTTAATTACCGAATTGGGAAACTGACGGAGTATTTCGTGTTTCCTGATGTCAAGATTGTGCTGAATGATTTGTACAGGATGGAGGCCAAGATGCCCAATAATGTTGAGGTGGATGTTATCGACGGGAGAAAGAGGATGTGAGTAAAAATCGATCTTAGCTGAATGCTAACACAAATGTATACCAGATACCACGCCTATAAATCAGCGAGTCACCGATTTTTTATAACAGAAGCTTGCCTTAAGAAAGGCTCGGTAATCCACTATCCAGCCAATATGGATCTAGTTGAAGCCAAATATCCTCAATCTCTTGCCACTCTTAAAACTACACGCTTCTGGAAGGGGGAAATAATTGCAACTAATGGGGATTGCTTGCGAATTTCAATTAGAAAGAGGCGGTATAGTTCAGAAATTTTTTGAGCTGCAAAGAGAGCCTGTTGTTGCTATCCTGTAGCAATTCATTTTTCATTTGTTGAAGTGGATGCGATTAGCGGATTGAGGTGAGGAATTGCGAGCGCATTTCTTTTAAATTTGACTTTGTAGGTGTTTTACTCATCCACTTAGAGGACAACTACCTTGAAACTGAATCACGGCAGGTTCTTGATTGATGGAGGGGGATTTTCTTTTCCCGCGAAACTGAACAGACATAACATTGCCCTTAATTATACCAAGTTTCAATTCCAATATGTGTTCAACTGTTCGGCTCATTTTTAAGTAATAAACTGCTACAAGACGTGCATGAGGTAAAAACTTACTGGGCGGAATTTTCAGTTTTTTCCACAAATCAGGAAAGATATTTTTATTTATCTTGACAGCATTGTTATAACCTCCCTCAACCCAAGAGTCTATTTCCGAATAAGTATTTTTTTCATGAAGAGAAGGGGTTTCGTTAAGTAACAAAAGACGAGCCCGTAACTCAGCGATTTGATTGGTGGTGTAACCATTAAAATTGATTTCCATACTGCTGCTTCTCTGTGAGTTGGGATCTGGACCTAAAGTAACGATTAAAATAGTTTTGCCTTTAATAGATTGAGAGAGAACACTCTCTACCTGCATCATGGCTGCATCATTCTGGTAAGCATAAGGAATCTGTTTTTTGTTGTAAGACTGCTCAGGTTGCAAATTACGTAAGGCAGCTTCCTGTTCTGGATTGGTAGGTGAAATGTGGAGTGTGACGGTTTGATTGGCTTGAGTATTAACAGATTGAGTTAGGAAGAAATTGTCGTTCAACATAACCCATGCACCTGAGCTACTGATGCTTGTGGTGGTACAAGTTGTAGAGCGAGAACCAGCAAGCGATCGCTTTTTCGTTGTGGAGGTTGTGCTGGGTTTTCTTTTGTTATCTGCTGCTGGGGAAGTCGAAATTGATTTTTTTTGCTTATTCTCTCTCGAAGTCGGTGGTTGCAAATTAGTAGGCGTTACAGATGACTTTTTGATTCGGTTTGCAGCAGCGGTACGAGGTGGAGATGTTTTGTTTGGACGTGCATTGAGCCACAGCGATATGTCCTGACGAAACCGATCGCGGAAATTTGAGGGGTTGTTGTAGTCGTGGGTTAATGCCTTGCGCTGAACTTCCTTCTTGAACGTCACTACCTTCTTGGCCTGTTCTAACTTCTCTTGTGTATCTAAATGTGCTTCTAATTTTCGGAAGTAGAACCAAATCTCTGGTTTTTCGTGGCTCTTATTAGCTCTAGCTGCTCGTCTAAACTCTTCAATAGTTCCCGACGGAGCACGTTGGGTTGGAGTGCCGACGCGGCTCCACATAATTCCCAGAAAAATCTCGTATTCTTTCATTGTCCCAATCTGTTTATTGAGCACAGATTGACCATCCTGACCGTAACCAGGAAAAGTATCCTTTGAAGAGACTACCTCAAGGATAACACCTTTACTGGGAGCTATAGTACGGTTGATCTCATTAATGACTTCCATTACATAGTCACGCTCTTTAGCTACATCGCTCGGTGAAGCCAGGAAAATTTTTAGCTTTTCTACTTGTGGCATTGCTACTCGATTTATACATCTAATTGCATGGTATGGGATTTAAAAGCAAGTCAGATTCTTGCTCTAATCCTGGTTCAGTCTATAAACGGAGTTGGAGAATTGAACTTTACGAGCAAGCTATAAATGGCAGGGATGTCGTATCTCCCTGACAAATCCAAGCTCCCCAATAATAAGGATGCGCCAGAGGTTTGTCTTCAGCTTGGCGAGCTAATATTGCAGTATCTAATTCTCTACCGTTATTGACATATTTGAGAATTTCTTGTCCTAGTTCAAATTGCTGCAATTCTCCGACAGTGATATTTCGCACGTAGTTCTGAGCTTCTTGTAAGGCGGCTGCGCGACCTAACCTAGCTTCGCAGTTATCAAAAAACCGTTCCATGAGCAGGGTAGTTGCCCAGCCATTCACTGACCATAAGCTCATTATCAGGGTTTTCGCTCCAGCAACGGTAAAAGCCCGTCGCAGCCCAAATACTCCTTCCCCAATGGCTACATCTCCAATGGCTGTCTCGCAGGCTGAGAGGACAGTAATTTCATTCGCCCACAGGTCAAGTCCAGCTACGTCTTGAGCAAATAGAATTCCTTTGCCTGCTTCTGGGGAAAGTTTACCGCCTTTTGCCCAGGTGTTAGCTCCGGCTAAAGCGAGGGCGGAACGCAGCATCGGATTTTCTACTCGACCAAAAAAGCGATCGCGCTGCAATAAACCATTTTCCATTTGATAAGGAAAGGTTGGGGAGCGATCTTCTGGCTGGTTAGGTAAAAATACACCATGAGTGGCTATTAACAAGATGCGTGGACATTGAAGGGGTTTGAAGTAGCTTTCTATTGCTTTGTTTTCCACATAAGGAGCTACTTTTAACCTTTGTGCAACTCGTTCTCCCAATATATTTGTACCTACAGCAGGTTTTAAGGGTTTGTTAGCAATACATTCTCGCAAGTTGGTTGTCAGTGTATTTTGTTCTGGTGCTTCATCAGGAGTAACACTTTCTGTACTCAAGTCAAAATTCGGAGAAGCGAATACTAACGCCTTGAGAGATGCAGGGCGTTTTGTCTCTATTTTCTGCCTCATAATGTCTCGCCCGACAGTCAGATAACTGATGGTAAATTCATCCATCAGCATTTTTTCTCCAGTGTCGTCGTTGGGAAGAATTTGAAATGGCACTAGGTTCAATTCTCCATCTGGAGCAATAATTAAGTGTTCGTCTCCTTGTAGGTAAGGTCGTAGTTTGTCGAATATTGCTTGTCGTAGCTTGATGCCTGCTTGTGGATGATATTTTCTGAAGATTAATTTTGGAGGACGCTTGCTGAACATCCCTAGCTGACTTTCTGTATTTTTACCCACCCCAGATATTAACTCCCGAAATTCTCGAATTAAATTATCGATATATTCTGCTTCTCCAATATCTATCATCTCTACTGATTCTGGTTCTCCTGCGGGCAAGATGAAAGCGAGATAGCGGGCTGGTTGCCATTGTGCTTCGCTGTGGGCTGGGATGGCTTTAAAATTGAAGACATCAAAGCGGACAAACTCTATTAAGATTGAGCCTGCTGGCAACTCTGATGAAACATCGCTACGGCTAGGGAGCTGTTCTTGTAATTGAATTTCTGGTACTTGGGATGCCAGATTTTTTTGCAAGTTGTTATGTTCGGCTTGCAGTTGCGCTAATTGTTGTTGGTAAGTGATGAAATCTTCAGTTTGAGGTGGAGAAAAAGTCAGATGGATTATTTGTTCGCTCAAGTTGCGGAGTTTGTGGAAGTCTTCTGTGAGATGGAGATAGCGATCGCTATAGAGCGCTTCGTTTTGAGCAGCAAGGGCAGATGCAGTTAGGACTTTTCGTTTAAGGATTAAGTCTAATGCAGATTGTATTGCTTGAGGTGTACCTGATAGGTGGTTGTAGACGAGGGAGAGAAATTTGTCTAAGTTGCTTCTAATTTTTTTAAGGTAGGAGAGGCGATCACTTTCCGAACTGAAGGCAAATAAACGACGAATCATTGTGTTGTCGATTTCCGTTGACTGGATCATCTCTGACATTGCTTCAGTGGGGCGTTCGGTAGCAGCGAATAAACCTGCCAAATTATTTAAGTTATCTGCCACATGAGGATGCTCTTCTCCTAACAGGCGTTTCCACATGACCAAAGCTTTAACATATAATGGTTCTGCTTCAGAGTAGCGCCCTTGTTCCTTGTATATTAATGCAAGATTATGTAAGCTAAGTGCTATATCATAATGCTCGTCTCCAAACACATACTTCAATATTGCTAAGGCTTCTATTAATAATATCTCTGCCTCACTGTAACGCCTTTGCCAGTAGTAAAGTCCTCCCAAATTATTTAAGCTCCCTGCCACATCAGGATGCTCAGATCCCAGTAAGCATCTTCTCATTTCTAAGACTTCCTGAAAAAATGCTTCTGACTGTAACCAGCTTCCTTGAGAACGGTAGAGTATTGCTATATTATTCAGGCTAGTTGCTACATCTGGATGTTTATCTCCAAACAACTCTTTACGCATCGTCAAGGCTTTAATATGATATTGTTCTGCCTCAAAATAGCGACCTTGCTGTTGATATATTTCTGCGAGATTGTCCAGAACAATGGCGATGTTATAGTGCTGATCTCCAAGTTGATTTTCCCATATCAACAAAGATTCTAACAACAATGATTCAGCCTCACTGTATCGTCCTTGTGAATAGTATGTCAATGATAAATTATGTAAACTATTAGCTATACTACACGGTTCATGATTAGTTATTTTTTTTATTTCTAATACTTCTTGATGCAACGTTTCGGCTTTAACATAGCGCCCCTGGAGACGATACAGTTCTGCAAGATTATTCAAAGTAGTGGCGACATCAGGATGCTGATTACCGAGTAGGCGTTTTCTGATAGCTAAGGCATCCTTATAAAAAAGTTCAGCCTCGCTGTAACGTCCTTGCCAATAGTAGAGTTGTGCCAGAGTATCTAAGGTAATTGCGACATCAGGATGCTCGTCTCCTAATAAACTTTTTTTTATAGCTAGGGCATCTTGGTACAAAGACTCTGCATCAAGGTAGAATCCTTGAGCCACGTACAGTACAGCTAAATTATTCAAGCTAGTTGCTAAATCAAGATGCCGAGTTCCCCATAAGTTTTGCGCGATATTCAAAGCTTGTTCAGCAACACTCACACCCTGACGATAGTCTCCGGACTCGTAGAGTTGAACAGCTTTTTGATTTAGCTGATTCCAATGCTTAATTGTCTTTGCCAATTCTGCTGCTAAGTTCTGTAGCCAATTTGCCGTATTATCATTTTCTTTTAACACATTAGATGCTACCACTTCTATAACCTTAACCAACTCCTCATCTATAAGGAGTGAATTAGTGTGCAAAATCTCCAGTTCTTGTCCACTCGGACTATTTAAAAGTTGCTGAATTAAATTGAGATAATCTCGTATGCGCTGTTCGTCCATTTATTTCACTCGTGATATTTAAGAACTCAATTATTCTGTTACTTGATATTCTGCACAGAAAACTTGAACTTCAGAACTATTTTCTAAATACTCAAGCAATTCAGTTAAATGCTCTTTCCGCATTTCTAAAGGTTTATCATCATCCCCAG
Source organism: Microcoleus sp. D3_18a_C4 (assembly GCF_036702415.1). Taxonomy (NCBI): domain Bacteria; kingdom Bacillati; phylum Cyanobacteriota; class Cyanophyceae; order Oscillatoriales; family Microcoleaceae; genus Microcoleus; species Microcoleus sp. D3_18a_C4. The sequence goes on from NZ_JAUBTI010000004.1 coordinate 69,528, forward strand.
GCAACCAATCTAAATCAAGCCTATCTTGGCTAATAATCGCAACTATTTGTTCTATACCCACACTATCAGCGGTAAAAGTATCTTGATAAGCTAAAGGTAACTTTACCTCCCCTACTTCTAAACGTGACGGTGGTGCTAAAAATGACGGTGATAAACACCAAATTTGCTGTTCTGGATTCTTCTCCAGGAGAATCAAATAACCCGTAGTTTCTAGATTAACCACCAAATGAAACGGTGTACCTCTCGGTACCTTTGGGGCAGGATTCCACATCCCCAAGTTGTTAGCAATTTCCGGTTTCATTTGGTCAGTTTGAGTGGCTCGATCTACTAATTGTTGCCAGAGTCGTTCGAGGGTAAGTGGTGCTTGGCGCTCGTTTAACCACAGCGTTATATGGTTGCGGAACTGATCGCGAAAGTTAGAGGAGTTTTTGTAGTCGCAGATCAAAGCGCGAGGCTGAATTCTGTTTTTGAAGTCCAGTACATTTCCCCGTTGCTCCCATTCTCCTTTCGTATTGAGCGATGCTGGTGACAGTCGAAAATAAAACCATATCTGAGGTTGCCCCTTGCTCTCCAAAGCTTCGACTGCCCGTTCAAACTCTTCAATTGTTCCAGAATCGGCACGCGGCGTTGGAGTTCCGACACGGTTCCACATGATGCCGACAAACAACGCATATTTTTCCATGTTGGCAATCTGTGCGTTGAGTACAGCTTGACCGCCTTCAGGGTTGTAACCGGGAAAGACGTTCTCTTCAGAGCGGACTACCTCTAGCCTGACACCTTTACTAGGAGCGATAGTACGGTTGATTTCGTCAATGACTTCTATAACATAGTTACGTTCTCTAACTACATCGCCCGGCGATGCCAGGAATATCTTTAGCAGCTTTACTTGTGGCATTGCTTGTTATCGATACATCTAATTGCATAATATTCGATTCAGAAGGCTGTCAGAAAGACAAATAAACAGACGCTCGCAAAGCTAAACTGGTAGCAGTGCCTCAGCTATTGGCTTTTATCATAAGTATAGAGCAGGTATAAAATGACTGGAATCTTGTTCCAGCTCATACACTTTCGGCTTCTACGGCAAATTTGTTCTCGATAATGATAATGTACACCAGACCCGGATAAAAAGCTTCAGAAGCGATGATTTACCTGCAACTCTTAACTCAAATCGGATTTAGACGAATAGGCAGCTCTTTTCTCAGTATTTTTGGTCTTTTGTGGCTATTAATTGAGCCTGGGGCATTCTTTTTTCCGCAGTATCTGAATTTTGGCTGGATTGGTTATTTTGGACTGGTAGCATTGTCCTTAGCGATCGCAGTTGTTCAGAATTTCCCCCGTAGGTCGGTATGTCAAGCTCTGTCTTCCCCCAACTCGGTTGTAGAAATTAAGCTCGGCGATCTGTTTGACGAGCCTGGGCATTTAGTCATAGGCGCTAATGATGTCTTCGATACGGAACTGGGAGAAGTGATCAAACCTTCAAGCGTGCAGGGCCAGTTTCTCACACGCATTTATGGTAACGATCGTACTCAGTTAGATGCGGACATTGAAACCGCTTTGCAGGGCTATCAAGTTCAACGTACAAAAGAACCTAACAAACAGAAGGGAAAGTCTTGGCGCTACCCCATTGGCACTACCATAGCGCTGGGTTCCCCCGACAAACGCTACTTCTGGACAGCTTACGGCTATATGGGTAACGATCTGAAAGTTCAGTCAAACGCTGACGAAATCTGGAATTCTTTGAGTCATCTTTGGGAAGAAGTGCGTCGGAGGGGTCATGGGATAGACGTGGCTATCCCTGTCATTGGAGCCGACTTGGCTCGTACTAACTTGCCTCGGATGGCACTAGCCAAGTTAATTATTCTTTCATTTGTGGTGGCTTCTAAAAAAGAGTTTGTTACCAGAAAACTAACTTTAGTTATCTATCCTAGAGACTTAGACAACACGGACTTTTACGTCTTGGAAGATTTTTTGAAATCAGCTTGTTTTTGACATTTATAATAGATATTGAGAACATCCTACTTAGCTATGTTGTTCGCCGAAAGCCGAGAAATAGCAGAGTTATTCAACAAGCAACATAGCTGTTTTGGAGGAAACTAAAATTAAATCCAAAACCCCCAACACGCCCGCCATGCCCCAAATCCCGAAGAGTGCGAGGGCTGCCTCCTCGCTCGCCTGCAACCCCACATCAATTGTGGCGTTCACTCTCGTTACCCGCTCAGTTAACAGCCGTTTTGTGCAGATGTCGGCTCAATACCTCACTGAAAATGATGAAAGAAGACACCATCGAAATTGTTGGTTTTCACGCACATATTTACTTTGACACCGATCGCCGTGATTCCGCTGCGCGTATACGCGAAGGATTGGCTCAGTTTGAGGTGCAGCTAGGGCGTTGGCATGATAAACCCATTGGCCCCCATCCCCAAGCGATGTATCAAGTTGCTTTTTTACCCCCGCAGTTTGGCACAGTCGTTCCCTGGTTGATGCTCCACCGCGAGGAGCTAAATATTCTCGTCCATCCCGAAACAGGGGATGATGTGGCAGACCACACAACACATTCTTTGTGGCTGGGAGAAAAACTAGAGCTGAATGTTGAAGTTTTGCGACCTAGGACAGCCAACGCAAGTTTCTGAGCGATCGCTCCCTAAAAAGTAGCAGTTCCTTTGTCATCACCAATCGATCCGATGCCCGCGCTCTGGTTGCCAACACCCGATCGATTGGGATGCAGTACCCCAAGCTTTAGATGGGGTACTGGCGTTTTGATTCCAATAACCCAGTCTCTACCGGGTGTTGCTTAACCTTTATTTACCTCATGTCCTCAGAAAGCGGTTATCTCGGCTGTACCGCAAAGTTGTTTGAGAGTAGTGATAAAGTTACTTAGAAGCAAGCTGAGACTGATTTGTTTTGAGCCTTTTTTGAATGGGCTTCACCTCGCATCCGATCGCATCTGAAATTAATTTGCATTCTTCTGGCGTACAGAATTTTCTGACATATTCAGGAAATTTGTCGGGAATGTATGTATCTTGCAGCCACTGATGAAACTCTCCCAGCAAGTCGAAAGGATAAACGTTTGCAAGTTGCTCTCCCCTGCGGTCGGGATAATAATGGATGTACTGCTCGAATTCATCGGTATTGTGTCCTTGTTCCCTCAGCCAATGACACCACGCTCGACCTACTGAAATATCTATAGTAGCTGTGTCGGGCAGTAAAACGCCTTTAGCCTCTAAATCTCTCATTAGTCCGGCTATCTGCTCAAAAATACACCACTTACCCCGTGGCATCTTGGTATTTTGTTCAAACAAAGTTAATCGCTGATACCAAACCCGTTGGTAAGGATGCAATTGAACAGTCTCGTAGACGGGAGTTAGGCCAGTTGTCAGCCATTTTTCTACCCATTCAGAGACTATCATCTCAAATTCAGGCGAAAGCCACATAGCAAAAGAGATAGCTAATTTTGGATGAATCCAAGTCTCTTGGTTTCTCCCGCTTCCTTTTTTTTGTACTAGGTCGTATACCTCAAGCCCTGTTTTATCTGATAGCAGTTCTATATATTGATTAGTCCGATCGTTTTCAAACCATTTTGTAGCGTTCTTGCGAGTTCCGGTTTTTCGTTCGTAAGCTTTAGTTAGCTTCGTTGCATTGATGTAACCATCATTTTGGCGTTGCTCGACAACTAAATCACCGATTTTGTGGTCTATGTACATCGTTGAATTCTCTAATGGCATGAATTTATAGAATGTAGCGTCTGCTTTCTTGAGGCTGATTAGGGTTTTCCGTATTGCTGAGAATCGGGTGTCACGACAATCGCCCCAAATCATTGCCGATCGCTCCCAACACCCCAATTTTTGGCAAACTAAAACCAAACCAAAACCCACAGACCCGCTATGCCCAAACTCCCCGAATGCGATCGCTGTCTCCTCTACGCCCGCAACCCGCACCTCGTCTGTGCTGTGCATCCCACAGGCCCTAACACCAATACTTGCATTGACTTTCGAGAAGACCCTAATGCTGAACCGGAGGAATTGTGGGAACCCGAAGGGGCAAGCTACTACAACGGCGAACTTATCCTGCAACCACAGCAGCGGTGGACACCAGAGCAGCAGTTAGAACTCTTGGATACCCACCCACTGTTTACCAGTCGGTGTCCTCGATGCGAGTTCCCGTTCCCCAAGTACGAAACGCCCCCGGTGCATTGGGATTGTTCGGAGTGCGGATGGATGGACGATTCGGTGTGAGGCTAGCAAGGATTGGGCGATCGTTAGTTTTATTGGCTACGGTGCAATGAAAAGTTAGTCGGGGAAATTGCTTTTGCTGTCAGTTCTGTGGTTCGTCAGACAGAATTGATGAGGGCAGCCACTTCTGCGCGTTTTTTGGTAGTGGTGGCGGGTATTCTGTTGACGACGTTGTATGTTGGTGCTTTGATGGAATGGATGGGTTTACTTTGGTTGCAAAGAGGGTTTGCGCCGGGGAAAGCGGTTCATTTTACTCATGAGCAGGCGGAGGCTTTGGAGTGGGCGACTAGCGCTGAGGGAAAGTTTGCTCGGAATTTGATGAAGTGGAATTCGGATAGTCTGACTAATTTAGAATGTAAAAAGGATGTCAAGCGTTTGGGGGTGACTCTGGAAGTTGCGGGAAAACCAGCTACAGAAGGGTTCTGCACAATTTGGGTAGAATCTGTGGAGGAGCGTAGATTTAGGAATTAAATGTTTAGTGATGTGCTAGGCTGCTGGATGCAAGTCAAAAAGCCATGCGGCTACATATATCAAGAATGGGGGCACGTTAGTTTTTGGAGAAAGCTAGACTTGCCCCCATCAGGAATCAATCAAGGTTCAAAGGAAGTAGGGTTCTACTTTTTATTCTTGTTCTGAGCCTCAATGTATGCCTTATCACGACGACCTTCCTGATAACCTTCGCGACGTTCTTTGGGAGAACCACTTGGGTTGACGGTAACATCGTTAAAAGCATCACCCCAGTTTGACGGAGATTCACCTTTCAATCCGCGCTTGTAACCTTCTGTCCGTGGATCACTCATTTTGTTAACCTCATTTTCATGTACATATAGGAAGGATAGGATGTGAGTTTGAAGTTGAAAGATGCTTCAACCTCACACTTCTTTTATAATCCATCTGTCGTAATAGTGAAAGTTGCAAATTTGCAAGTGGTTGCATACAAAGGGTTGCACAAATGCAAATGTAAAAATCCAGGAGTCTGAAAATGACCAAAAAGTCAGGAGAAGCATTTACGAAGGTTCTTGACAAGAAGGGATATAGCCGCAAGAAATTAGCGAAAGAATCAGGAGTTGATCTAAGTCTCATAAGCAGGGCTGCTAGTGGTCATACGACTCAACCCACTCTAGAAAACTTACGTAAATTAGCTCAATGTCTTGGAATGACTACAGATGAGCTATCAAGAGTATTCACTGACCCTGATTCTTATTTAAAAGAAAATGCTCCAGAGCAGCAGATTAGTGACCTTAAAGCGGAGATTAAGCCCTTTGAGGAAGAGTATGGGCAGATTCTAACGGAACAAGCAGTGTCGTCTGAAATTGTAGATTCAGAAGCTATCGTAGTTTCTGAACAACAAAAACTTGATAGTTACAGCCGTTCTTTAAGATCTGTCGCCCTCAAAATTGAGAATCACCTAGATATTTTTGGAAGTTATGATATTGATGCTTTAACTGAAGGTGTATTTGATCCTGCTGAAAAGGGAAAATTGGTTCTGATTAGAAACTCATTAGCTGTTTCAAGATTACTAAATAATATAACAGTCGTATTTGCTGATACAGAGTCTCTAGCGCATGAAACTGGTATTATTTGCTCAATCGCTTATTCCAAGGCTGAGCATAAGATGTGGAGCGGTTCAATTTCAGAAAAAAGCAAACGTAATCGTGCTCATGCTAGGAAGAATCCACATACATTGCTCCTATTTAAGGCTGAGAATGAGCAGGTTTCTCATGGAGATCGAGAGTTAGCTTTGGAGTGGCTTGGATATACTCATGTATTACCTGTGAATTTGGAGACCTGGAACAAATATCTTGATGGTGAAATTGGAGACGAGGGTTTTCCTTCAGACTATGTTGCTTCTCAAGAGGATGAAGCGTATGGTTTAATTGTCTTTTCAATAGCTTTATATAGAGACTGGTTTTCCAAAGAAAAATATGGTTTCAACAAATCATTAAATGATATACAAAGACTCGCTAAAGTTACAGCCTATCATTTGATTCGCCTAATAGAAATTCAATTTAAAGAAGGGCAAGAAATCCCTATTTTGGCTCAAACGGACTCTAGATACATTTCTAAATTCCTTGAAAGAAATGGTTTTATCAAACATTCAAAGAAATCTGCCGATACATGTCCAATATACTGGACTACTTTGTGTGTAGAACAATTTGGTTGAATCTATTTATAAACTTATCGATGTTGATGCTGACCTGTGTTGTAACTGGGGGGGTGACAAAAAGATATATAAAGTAGAGCCAATAAGGGTTGCAGCCCGTACACCCTGTTGGTAAAAACGACGTTTATTTCGGGTTAACTTCATTAACTCTTGTATAGATTCAGAATGCCGATCGAGATAATTTATCCACTGCTCTCCATCTTTACCCTGGCCAAATATACTCCTTCTCCGGTATTTTTTGCTCGGTTCTTTACGGCGGGATATATATTTTTGTACCTGCTTTTTCTGATGTATAGTGCCTTGACATATCGCCGATAGGTACGCGATCGCCATTAAAAGAATTATGGTAACGAGTCGGTCGCCCCTCAAGCCAGTCCCTTCTAGATCGTAGCCACCACTTTTGCAATCTCGAAACATTTCTTCAATTCCCATCCGCTGTTTATAGGCGGCGATCGCCACAGGTAATGAGCCTAAATCTGTGAGAATAAACCAGGCGTCTTTTACTTTCATGCCTCGATATTCGCGTTTCCATTTACAGGCAATATCAAATCCTGCGATTGGTTGGGTTTTTCTGACCCTTACTCCTTGAAAGTACAAAGCAGTTGCTGGTACTACTCCCAATTGGTCTAAACGTTGCCAAATTAAATTTTCTGTTTCCAGACAGTGATTCTTTTTGAGCCTCAAGCAAAAAGATACACCCATTGTCCTTAGCCAGTTTCCCAAGTCTACCGAACAAAACTCTCGATCGCCCAAAACGATAACTTTATATTCTTTAAACAACGGCAATACTTGTTGTAGGGCGTTGGTTTGTTCTTGTAAATTACTGCTTCCTAATTTGGGTAACAAACACCAGTATAATGGAATAGCTCTTTTCTGCCAAATTAGGGCGATCGTAAACAGATTGATACAGCCCCATTGGCTGCGGTCGATCGCAATTGATAGAGTTTGTCCTACTCTGCAATAAGTCGCCAACCAATAAGCGATTAAAGGGAACCAAATCAGTGTGATCGTTAATTGAGGCAAATCAAGAAATCTTTGTAGTTTGTGACGGCGACTTTCGGCTGTAATCGGATAGGGAAACACCCGCACGAGCCTCTCTAACCTCACTTGTTTTTCCGATTGTATCAAGTCAAGCAAGATGCTGAGTAGAATAAACTGAGCGTGCGTCAGTTGTTTTTGTAAATGGGTCTGATAAAATGTTGGTAGCATTTTTTTTGAGATCTGCTCAGCGGGTAACAACACAAGCTGCCTATCTTTTTTTACCACAGAGTCGATCGATCTTTACCCGATCTGGGTTTGGGGTTCTTTGTCACCCCCCCAGGTGTTGTAATCCTTAAGATAAGGTGGTAAAGTTAATTTGGAGTTAATACATAAAATACATGGAACCAATACAAAGCCAAACTTTTGTGACTGTTTGTGGTAAACGCTTTCATTACATTTGGTTGAGAGACAACTGCCCCTGCGCTGAATGCCAAGATTCTAATCGATTTCAAAGAATACATGCCCTGGATAACGTCACCTTACTCGTACAGCCCTTATCTATAGAAGAAAAGGATGGATATTTAAAGATTATTTGGAATGAAGAACCTATTCATCAAAGTAATTTTTCAGTATCATGGCTACTAACCCATAGTTATGATCCCCAACCAGAGTGTATAAACAATCATACTATCCTATGGGACAAGGCTTATTTAGACCAGAATCCTCCTAAGCAATACGATGTAACTACAGACAATTCTAAGGAATGGATGAATGAGCTGTTCAAGCTAGGGTTTATACACTTGAAAAGCCAAAACTTTTCAGATTTCAAGAAGTTTCTGCTATCTATTGGGCCAATATATCGCACGGAAGATCGTGAAATTGCAGATGTCAAGCCAAAAGAAATTTCTAGAGATATATCCGCTTCAATTCAAGGCTATGCTTTACCACCCCATGTTGATGGTAGTTATCGATATGATGGACGTTTAGTACAGTTTATTTACTGTGTGGAGAATAACGCTTGGGGCGGTGAAAGCATAGTAGTTGATGGTTTCCGGGTCGCTGAAGACTTTCGTGAAAATAATCCAAATTATTTTGATATTCTGTCAAGCACTCCTGTAAATTTTCAACAATTTGATCGAATATCTGAATATTTTTTCTTGCATACAGCCCCTTTAATTGAGTTGGACAAAAATGGAAAGATTATAAATATTTGTTTTTCTCATAAAACTCTCAACGTTTCCCTTCCGTTTGAAAAGATGGAAAGTTTTTATGAAGCTTATATAAATTTCTTTGATTACCTTAAGAAACCAGTTTATCAACATAGATTTCGCCTACAATCAGGAGACTGTTATATGGTAGAGAATTTTCGAGTATTACATGGACGAAAAAAGTTTGATGCAACAATAGGAGAAAGGCATTTAAAAGTTGGCTATATGAATTGGCATTTTTTTCATGGAAAGCACCTTTTTTATAAAGCTAAATCTCTTTATTCAAATGGAGTGATTGACGAATGAGAAAAAATATTAGATTTGTAGGTTCTTCTAATAGATCGCCAGAAATTTATTACGATTTAGCAGCATTATCTTCGGAAGACTTTGCTTTTCTATCTCCTATTAATTTACCTGATTGGTGCTTAAAAACGGCTAAATGGCTTTCCAAGAGTAGCCGTATTGGTGAGATTGGCGTAGGTAAAGGTAAGCTAGCCTGCTTAACAATTCAATGCGCTAGCAACGATTTGTACTTTGCTTTAATAGATATATCTTCTAATATGCTAGACGTTACAGAAAAAAATATTGGGCATTTAAAGAAATCGTTTGTTACAACGAGATCCTTCAAACTCGATATTAGTACAAAAACAGAAATCAATTTTTTAGATGACAAATTAGATAAATTAATAGCAGTCAATGTATTACAAGACGTAGAGATAAATCAATCTTTAACAAATATGAGAGCTCTTTTGAACAAAGGAAGTGAAATTCGACTGACTTTTATTTCTAAAGAAACTCAAGATGATTTTCTTAAGGATGATCCTAATTATGATTCTTCGGAGGGAATAATTTATGCTTCCTCATCTTTTCATAAGGAGAAACAAATAACTCCTCTCGGGTTCTTTAAAGATAAAGAAGGAGGTGAGGAACCCTTCTATAGAATTAACCGTTGTTATAAACATGATGATATTTGCAATCTCCTTGAAAAAAATAGCTTTGAACTAAAAACTATAGAACCTATCATTTATCCTACGCACTATTTGTGGCAACGCTGGAAATCTCGCTATTACTCGATTAGTTTAACAGAAAGACAATTCAAACTAATTGAAGATTGGGGAGGTTATCCCGATGGATGGGATGTTATTGCTACAGCAATTTGAAGTTTTGGATTCAACCTAAGTAGATTACCTGTATGAGTGGTTGTCTTGCAAATAATGGTCAAATAAACACAAATAATGGAGGTACAAAAATGAAAAAATTAGCTCCTCTCAAAGGAAGTTATCCTTATACTCAGTCAGTATTAAGAATTTCAAGTAATGAATTTGAAACCTTAAAACAGGCACAATTTTTATTCAATAAGTTGTATAGCCTTGCTGTTCAAGATATTGATTTTATTTCTAAGGCTTTACAGCCTGTTGCAGCTCGGTGTGGCTTTGTTGCTTCAGAACTGGAAGTTTACCGATCGGTTGAACTACAAGAAGGTAAACCCAGAGCAGTTTTTAACAATAATGTCTTTTTACAGCAGGCAAGAAACATTCAAGCATTAGACACCTATAAGTGCCCGTGGATTATGACTGTAGCAAATTATTTATCGGAAGAATCTGCACTGCAAGATCATTTTCAAATTAATCTTACAGAAAAAATTAGGGAACATATTGGGCTTGGATTGAAAACTCATCTAAAAGAAGAGCCTGCTATTTTGGATGAAAATGATATCAGTCAAATTTTGCCAGCTCCAATGCGGGAAAATAATAGCTATATTGCATATCTCGCTAAATTGCAAAATCCAGATTCACCCAAAATTCATTATTTAACCAGGACAACTTATGAAAAAGTGACAAAGGCTATTGAAATTCAGCATTTTTGTTTGAGTATGTGGCTTGACCACCATGTAAAAGTTGACGTTATTTTCTGGGACGATTTGGAGAAAGCGTCTATTGAGTATCGCAATAGAGATATCTATGGTCGAGGAGACCTTTTTTTAGAAAATGGAGATAAGGTATCTCTTATATTTGCTCGCACGGAGCTATTTGGTCACCTCACTGGAAGCTTCATGCCTCATAATAAAGAGCTATGGCCTGAAGAGGTGAGGCATCAATTAAAAATAATGGATATTTATAAGAATATACAAAGAGAATCTAAAGCAGTTTTTGTTCCAACTTCAGGAGAAAGGCTCGTCCGATCAAGATCTGTAGAAATTTATTTAAAGCGGAATTTACATCGCTTTTTAAACGATAAAGAAACTCAATACTTGAGTCAATTCTTCTCTAAACACTGGGAAATTGGTCTAAAGTTTCCTCCTCTTTATCCTGAAAGTAAATCGGACGAGGCGCACTCATCTCCAATGTATTATGGACTCGTTGCGAACTCAGAAGAAAACTCATTTATAGTTAAAAATCTTTTGCGTGGGTACTATCGGCGTAAGCAAGCAATTTTAGATGTAAGAGATGGGAGAAATATTGGTAGATCGAGAATTGAGACTAAGGCTGAGTTATTAGATGTTATCTCATCTACTGATGATAATTGGCGTGATTTATTTATAATGTTTCCTAAAATTATCCCACCAAAGAGATCTGCTAGTATTGTATCTCTCTCTGGAGAAGCTCATAATATCACGCTAGAAGCTCACGGCGGTACTGTTTCTGAAATAGCACTTTTTGGTGCTTATGTACAAGATTCCGATGGTAACAACATTTGTAATTCTGTAACCGGTATTGGTGCGAGAACACGGCCTGTGAACTTATCAAATCCTGTTGCAGAGGAAGTTTTATATGGTGCGATTGGTACAATAACTGTATTTTAAGGCACCTGTACATGAAGCTATTTTGGGAACGTAAGGATTGGAGAACTGAGAGTATACTATGATGTAGAAGAAGACCCCGAACAGGTCATCTATATTTTGTCAGTAGGAGTAAAAGAAGGCAACTTGGTTCGGATTGGCGTTCGGATTGGCATAAAGGTAATTAGCCCATGACTATAATTCATAACATTCTCCGACGAACTAAGCAACTTTTTTCCAGCCTGTTTCAATCTTGGCGTATTGATGAAGAAACAGAGAAAATCAGTCGAAATCCTAAGTTTCTATCTATTATCGAGCAAGCCCACGCTCAAAAAGGCAAGGGTATATCGAGTGAGGAAATGCGAAGTTGGGTAGAAACTGAGTTGTCTGAAGATTGAGCGCCTATGAATCATTTTATGTAACGGAATATCTGACTTGCTTTACTGGTACGCCAGGACGCGATCGCCTCTGTTACGATAGTTAACATCCTGGAAGGCATTGATGCAGTTCGAGAAGCACAAACAACCAATATGTTCCATGCAAACACGGTGCGGCTTCAAGCCGTAGCTTTGGGATATCTAGAAACCGCCCAATGGATTGAAGCAAACTTGGAAACCTATTGCAGCGGCGTTTTTAGGGGATTCGCAGCTCTATAAAATAGATTGAACGGTGACAGGAAAAGCGATCGCCATATTGGTAGAGAAATGAGCTATGCCTAAACCCAAGAGGTATCCCGACAATTGGCAAGAGATTGCGCTCTCGGTGAAAGAAAACGCGGGGTGGCGTTGTGCTAAGTGCCATCAACAATGCCTCCGACCCGGTAAACAAAGTGGCTTAACCAAATCTGAACGGTGTGCTTTAACTTTGGCGGTTCACCATCGCAATCGAATACCGGAGGACAACCGCCCTGAAAACTTAATCGCTCTTTGTACTGCGTGTCACCTTTCTTATCACAACCGCGGGCAATCCAACGTATCGCCAGGACAATTATCCTTGTTCCCCGATGATGGTATTGACTGGGATATTATGGAGTGCTCTCTGGAATCGCTATGAAACAATGTATCCGATCCGAATCCGCTGGCATCCGTTTACTTAGTTCACAGGTAGCTTTACAGTTTTCCAGCGCAAGCGTGTTCGCCGTTGAAGAGGAAATTTCGTATTTTGGTTTAAGTATCTTCCCGTGCAGTAACTTCATCAGTCTGCCATGATTCTAGGAGCCTTTTATTGGCTAGTTCCCACAGTTTTTGAGAGTCTTCCGATTCCTGATTCGGAGCCAAGTCAGTTGCTTAAGATGTTCCAATGTTTACGGGAGTTTCTGTTTGGCATGGCTGTTTCAAAATCTCTCATTTCCACGGGCTTAAGTCAGGCACGATAACCAGAAAATCATCCAATTGGCCGCTAATCCAAGCATCGCGTTTGCGGAGCAGAATCAAGAATTTCCCAAAGGATCTCGCCTACCATCCACAAAAAACAAAACTCGCCCAGCAGCGGCTGTGGCTGGGCTGTTTCGCGAATGGCAGACCACTACTCTAGGTGCTGGTCAACTAAAGCAATGAGTTTAGCGATCGCTTTCTGTTCTTCTAGAAGTAGTTCTTTGAGCTGGCGCATCTGTTCTTGATTTGGGGGTCTATGTACCAAGTCATCAACGAAGTCTAGCAAAGGGGACTTTCTAAAAGGTCGGGTCAAGGAAGCTTCATCTCGCAAGCGCTTGGTTCGCTCCAGCTTGGAACGTTGCAATCGGTTTTTAGCCTGACGGCGTGCGATAAGTCCGTCAAGTCTTTGACATACGTTGCCAGTCCTCTTCATCTCCATACATCTGTTTTACTTGTTGTTTTAACTCGGTTATCTGCTCGGTCAGATTTGCCACCTGATCTTCAATAACGTCTGTTTTATCCTCCTGAATTTCCAGAGAAATTTCCAAAGATTCGACATATTCCGTTAACTTTTGTATTGGATCGGGTCGGGGCGTGTCACCGTTAGGCCCGTTACCGTTGGTCATAGTCATTCCTCACTGGTGTCATGGAAGAAACTGGCGAGCGCTATCGATCGTCCCTCCCATCACCCGGTGTGGGTGCGCTTGATGCGTTGGAATCGCTTGCTATTCGCCAGCACAGTGCGCTTGCTAGTTGGTTTTGTTCAACGCGGCAAAGAACTCGTACTGTCGGGAACCAAGCCTGCAAGTGGGATAAGTCGCTGTTGACGCTACACGAATACGCTTGAAACGGGTCGCTCTCCAAACAAACGAAGGTTCGTAAAGTGTAGAGTTCATCTAACTTCAACCCGTCCAATCTGTTGATTAAGGATTCGAGGGAATATTTTCGGGGCGTTGTGTGTCCAGCAATCGCTTGTTCCCCCAGTTCCCACCAACTCATCATGTTGGCCCGTTCGGTGGAACACAAAATCTCGTGTTTCCGAACGCAGATGTAAACTGGCTGTCCGTCTTCCTCTAGCAAATTATCTTGGTCATCCAATAGGCGACCGGTGACTGTTTCAGGGCGAACGTTGGTCACTTCCATGCGTCCCATTGTGGTGGTGACACGGGGATTGGGTATTTCTATAAAGCTTGGTCGGGCGGGTTGCGATGGCTGCCCGTAATCTGCGAACATAAGGCTGCTCCTTGGTAGCTGGTGTTATCAGCGAATGGGAGAAGTCCTGGGAAAAGTGTTTGCACCACTGCACCAGGGCGTCATTCCCACACTAAAACCTGCGTTAGGGTCGGTCAAGGAGTTTACCGTATAATATCTGGTATTAGTTTCCGGTGAATTACTAATGGGATTGTTTGAGGCGCTCGGCAATGATGTTGGAGAGTTCGGGATTGTTGCCCGCTGCGTCCAGGATAGAACGAAGAGAATTGGCATAAGCGAGGGTTCGTTCGTACTGTTCGGGCATTTTCTCGAAATCAATGCCGCTTCCCCATTTACTCGAAATAGTCTCTGTTTGCACGGCTAGGATGCGGCTCAACAAGCGAACACATTCCGCTCTATAGCCCCTAGTAGCTTCCATCTGGGCATCGGCATTGAACCACAGCCTACAAAACTCGCGTGCTTTCACAGGTTTTACAAATTTATCGATAGAACGTCTTTTTATTACCAACATAATTGTCCCTAGCTCACCTTATATCTTATGGTAAACTAGGGAGAAAGAATCGTTTGGATTTACACGATAATATCATGTAACGAATGGTTAAAACTCCACAGCGGTTTGTGAACAAAGCTCAGGCTTAGCAAAACCACGGTGTTGGTACAACATAGGAAGCCCGCGACAACAATCAGCAAGCGTTCGAGTAAAGGTCAAACACGGGAAAAAATATGACCGAATCAGTTAGAGCCGTCCGAGCCTCGGTGCAAATAGGTTCTCTCACAGTCGATGGGTTCATGCTGCCAGATGGCAGTTATCGGATGAGCCAAACACAGGCGGCTGAGTGTATTGGGGATGACCCAGTTTACGTCAGAAACTTTTGAAGTTGAACCCATAGGACAAGTCAGGGGACAAACTCGCATTGGGGGACGGCCCTTAAGGAGGTTTCGCGACCAGGGGGAAACATCACCCACTCATTCCGATTCACTTTCGGCGCTTATCCCCCAGAACTCTTACCGGACAGGAATTTAAGCCAACATCCCAACCCCCTACCAACTCCGTGCGAACCCTTTACACCCCGCATTTATCCGATGAATCCACTCTATCGGGCGAACCAACCGCCAGTCGAGCTGCCGCCGATGAGGAGTTGGTTCAAAGGCTATCGAAGCGGATACTCCAAGTGATCGCGAACAACAACCCCGCAGCAGCCAATGATGTCTATTGCCAAGTGCATGAATTGGGAGTCAAGGAAGCGGTTAAAGCAGTGCTGACAGACATTGAAAATGAGGATTTCCGACTATTGGTCAAACTTTGGAAGAAAAGCAAAAGTCAGCTTTAACCTAACCCCAAGATGCCTGTCTGAGTTTGGTGTATACTCGCAATATTGGTTTTCCCCGCCTAGCCTTAGCAGTTTTAAGCCCTGGGCTCAGTTTATGAGATTATGCTGACCTCGCTTTCGCAGTTTCAAGTCCAGGGCTGGGAGATACAGCTTTCCTGGATCAGCTTCGCTTGGAAGGACAGACATTCTGACATCAGGTTCATAGCCTCGATTGTTTGTGATCGGAGATTGGATCGGAGCTAAACCCGAAAAATAATTTTTATTTTGGGATTTGAGGTAAAAAAAGCGCTCGCCTCAGACTGCAACCCGAGGGGGTGTGGATTCAACTGAAGGCGGAAAGATGAAAAACAGATACAAAAAGTTAGTACAATTTTCGTACAAAAAACTAAAAACTATACTTAGAATATTACCTAAGAGGAATCGGGGCGAACCCCCTGCTATGGAGTTAAACGACATCATATTTAAGTTTCAGCCAGAGAAAACCGTACAAGTAGCCGCCATGTTTTTAAAACTACATGGTGGGAGCATGAATTATCTGGGACTACTAAAACTAATATATATGGCTGATCGCCTAGCGTTAGAGAGGATAAACCGACCTTTAACTGGAGATAATTATGTCTCAATGAAATATGGCCCTGTACTTAGCAGAGTCTACGATTTTATCAAAGGAAACGCAAGCTTTAACAATGAGGGAGATGCCTTAGAGATATGGAAAAAATACATATCAAACCAAGAAAGACGTTTTGAAGTTGTAGAAAAGAGATATAAAGTGACTCTTCTAGAAGATCCAGGAAATGAAGAATTATCTGAAGAAGAGGAAGAAATAATAGAAAAAGTTTACAACGAATGTGGAAATTACGACAGATTTGACTTAGCTAACATGACTCATGATTTTCCTGAATGGCAAGATCCTAACAAATTAAATCCAAGTCGAAAGGTTGCCGACATAGAGAATATAAAAATACTTGAAGCAATAGGGAAAGATAAGGAAGAAATCACTAAAATAAAAGAAATATGTGAAAGAAAAAAATATTTAGATGAGTTATCAATGAAATGGTAGAAATACAAATAGGTAATAGCTTTATAGTACCAACACCGCCAAGAAGCCGCCATTTGTATATTATAATTGCTCCAATCCCAGAGAAGCAGAAAGAACAGTGGCTAATGGTAAATTTAACAACCTCACATAAAATAGACCCAAATCAAGATTGTATAATATCTCCTGCCCCTGATTTGCCTAATTTTATTCGACGATGTTCAACAATTGAATACAGAGAAGCACGAGCCTCCAGAAAAAATACAATTATAGAAGCGGTTAACAATGGTGAGTGGATTGAAGGAGGTATGATACCCGAAAAATATATATATGAAATTCAAAGAGTAGGAGCATCTTCTAAGCAATTAATACAAAAATATAGAAATATTCTAAAAAACATAATAAACGATATAGAAGAAAAAGAAAAATTACTAAAAGCTTAAAGCTAATAAGTTACATAGATAAAAATAAATTTTGCAAAAGCCAGCACATCAAATCTTCTCGCAGTTTGACATCGTGGAGAGCTATTTTGGGAAAGGAAAGCTAATTCGCAAGGACGATTCAGCCACTATACCGTAACAGCCAGATATCCCCGCCTAGCACAAGGTTTTGGAGTGAGTAGGAAAATTTGGGTTATCCCCGCCTAAACCCCTAGCGGGATTTTTTCGATGGGCTGTTAAGTCTTTGTCGAAGTGAAAAAGATTTAGAAGACCGTCGGAAAAATAGCCGCCTGCCCGTCCGGCTGAGAACACTTAAAAGAGTGTGTCACGCGCTTGACAGTATGCAGCACAAGGAACTGTAATCGATATTCGTTACGGTCGTGAGATCAGACTTCCTGCCGAATTTCAAAACGACGCGCTTGGCAAGACGGTAGTGCGCCCTTGAGAGATGTCATATAACGGTCAAGTGCTTCAAGCGAGACAGTGCGAGCTTCACGAATATGTTGTCGTATCTCATTGACTAAGTACGCAAAGCATCGATCCTGAGCTGGCACAAATGAGAAACTATCAGAGGTGAGTAATGAAAACTGTAGGCTCATGTTGTTGCACTGCATACCCTGAATGAATCCGTCATTCAGAGATATTATGATATTAGGCATACATTCGTGTCCGTGAAGGCGTTGATATTCCACGAGGTTGTCCAAAATTGCATCTGAACTATGGGTAAATGAATCACAGAGAATAAAGCTATAAATCTGATCCCTAAAATTCAAATTTTGGTTGAATTCATTGCTAGGTATTGCGGCAAAGGGAACTGCCATCCCGAAATTTCTAAAGGAGGCAAGAGATCCAAACCCTTGATCAGTCTTGTGAACATACCTGCGAAGCAACTTAGCTGACCTAATATTATCTAATGCCTCAAATAAAACCTTTTTATTAACTGAACTCTTTACTTCACCATTTGCAATAACCCCCTCAATGGGAAAATAGGTAGCATCCGGAGTGCCATTAATTGAATAGACAGGGCAAAAGTCACGCTCGAACATAACAATATCTTGTTGTTTGCTCTGCCCCCCATAGCTATCCATTAGCAAACCGCTTCCTATAGATACATAAGTCGGTAATAATTTCACAAGTTGCACACGTGCTGGATGTTCGCGTGCGCTACCAATCAGTCCGGGCGTACCAGCCTCGCTTGCTTCTGCAAACTCCATTACAAGCCTTTTTCCAATGCGATTAACGAACTGTGCTGCATCAAAACCTGACATATATTTCCCTTACTTTGCTAAGCTTGCGCGACTACTAATTGCTCAATATTGTAATCCTGTATTTCATAACCGAAACCTCTTCAAAAGCATCAATCAATGAGCTATTTTGAGCAATTATAACCCATAGTTTATTTTTAAACTAACTCTCTGGGTAGCATTTCCAATTCATAGATAGAGAAATTGGAGTTTCCCCGTCTAAACCTCTAGCGGGATTTTTGTCAGGGGTCGCAAGATTTTGCTTAAAAGCTGAAGAAGTATTTCCGGGTCCTGCAAAAATAGTCGCCACCCTCGTATGTTTTACACTTGTCTAGTAGATGTATTACACTTGTCTAGTAGATGTCTTACATTCATAACCTGACGTACCGGCGCGGCTTCCAAGTCCTAGGCTGAAAAATAAGTGTCTGACCTAGTACACTCACCGAGCGCGAAACAGTTCCTATAGACCCCATTTGGGATCTATACATTTTCTTTCGGCTTACTCGCCTACATTTCCATCAATATTTTTAAATTCCCATAGGTAGTCAAAAAATTTACGCACAACTCTGTCTTCTTTACCTAGCAGCCGTACCCAAGATTTTGATAATGTGCTGTACTTAAAAACATCAAAAACGTCAAAATCTAAGGTTTCAGTACCATCCTTATAGCTGCCTTTCACACCGATATATATGCGAGAAAGACAATTAATAGGTACAGGATGCAGTGAAAAATCGATTGATTTGCCAGTTTCGTAAGTGAGAAAAGTATTATCGGGAAAGGGATGATCAAACTCACTCAATACTCTGACCTTACTGCCATTGTCAGCCGATTCTAAAAACTCATCCTCCTGCTTCTCTATTACCGCAACCTCAAGTTTGACGCTGTAAGCATTCGCGTTTTTTCCTGAACAATACGGAATACTGAAATCTAGTTTATCTTTCTCTACTTCAACTACTGAGATCCCTCGACGGCAAATCTCAATGATTGGTCGCTCATTGGACTGATCTGCCTCTTTAGGAATCAATGAAAAAATTGATTTGTTGAGATTACATCGAACCCACTCTTCATGCTGCAACTTCCAATTTCTTAGAACTTCCGTTGGAAAATCAACACCATTGTTTTTGTCGATCATGTCGGCACAAGAAGAGCACAGAAAAATTGCGTTCTCGATTGCTCGCCGCTGTTCCACACTAAGTGACTCATCATATCGGGGTCCGCCAACTGCTGCTGCAGTTATGTGGGCTGCTTTGCCGATATACATAGACTTGTCTGAGATGGTATCTGATCGGCAAATGGTAAGAGCTTTGCATTCGGGTCGAGAACAGATGTATGAAGCTCGTTTCGCCAGTGTGTCGATGGTTTTTGAGTCAAAATTGTCCCTTTTTTTCATTGGCGCTAACTCATTGTACCTTCAACCTATAAGTATATAACCAATTAATATCTCAAAAAGCGAGGATAATTTGCCCCGAAAGCCAGATTTTTGAGGCTGATCTGGTTATAAGATGCTTGATGCACTAACTGGGAAATGGAAGTTTCCCGCCTACACCCTAGCGGGATTTTTTCGACGGGCTGCTAAGTTTTTGCTGAAATGAAAAAGCTGGTTTCAGACAGTCGGAAAAATAGCCGCCACCCTCCTTAACTCTTGGCAACAGCAAAAAGCAGTGTGTCACGCGCTTGACACTGTTAAGCATGACTGTCATGGTAAATGAAACGCTTGACACAAGAGATTCATTTGTTATGCCAAACCCCAAAGGACACGAAGACTCAATCAAAAATTCCCGCTTTAAAGCTGCTTGGCAGAGCGGCCCGACTCGCACCATTCGAGTTCCGATCACCCTAGCTGACTCTACTCTCGACTATGCCCGACAGCTTGACCGAGGTACTGAACCGCGTGACACAAGTAATAATGTCAGTTCTGAAGTAGAAGTAAAGACAGGGAAATGCCCTGACACAAGCGGTTCGATTGATGAAGAAAACATATTAAATGATGAGGTTGAATCACTCAGGCAAGAATTAGAAACACTAAGGGCTGAGAATCGACGGTGGGAAAAAGCTTTTAAGGGGTTCGAGGAAGAAAAATACGAGCTTGAATGGGAAGTGGGAGTAGTGCGATCACTACTTGGCTCAGCGACTTGTTCACCGACGCCACCAGTGGCTGAATTTAAGTTACTAGAACCCCCAGAGGTACTTAACTTACTCAAAGGTAAGCGCAAGAAAACAAAAGCTGATTTACGCGATATTGAAGTTGTCTGGCAGATACTTGAGGAGTTAACCCCTGACAAGGGAAATTAGGAATTACGCCCCCTTAAAAAGAGGCTTTACTGGGATTGAACCAAAATATGCACCAATCGGAACCCCGCCCTTATGACGCTGTACTCGGCGGATCGGGGAAGCAAACACCCTGCTATGAATACCTTCTCCCAAGTGATTTTGATGCAGAAAGATTGTCCCAGTTAGTTTTAGCCAAGCGCGGCAAACGTGGGTACAGGGACACAGCAAAAGAAATAGGTATCCGTATCGTCGCTATTTGTCAGGCTGAAAACGCTTACATTAAGACAGCTTGGGTGGCAAAAATCCACTTTGAGGATTTTTTAGCTTTATGTAAGTGGTTGGGTATTTCTCCTGCTGAGTTGGTTCTCACCCCTACTCTGCAAAAAATTCTTGCCACTCGCGGCGGTTCTGGGCCTGGCCCCTACGATGCTGTGATGGGAGGCTATCAACGACACAAAACTTAGCACCCCAGTTGGGAATCGCTGTTAACTTCGCACGGATTAGAATTCGAGCCAAAAAAGAAAGCACGTCTGACACAGCAGCGTCTGGTAATAGTACCAAGATTACCCCCATCAAATTCTTTGAGTGGGTGGATTTGTCGCAACTGCTTGCCGTCGCACTTGCATCGGCGGGACTCATCCTACTTCTGTTTGCGATAATCCAGGTTGACGCTGGCTCCCGGCAACTGCCACACTTCCCGCTTAGTTTTAGGCTCCGGCTCGTAGCTTTAAGCATTTCTTCAAGGAGGCTCAAAGCCAGCGATTTTCCTGTTTCAAAAGCTCAAAGGATTGTGTTTTTCTAATGTGCGTAAGGATACGTCGGACAAGTTAAAATATATCCAGTGTAATGGTGAACCAATTAAATTAAAAAGCTATTAGCTCATGGAAGACAATAAGATTTCCCAATTCATTCAAGCACTTAAATTCTTTGAGCTAGAGTTAGAAGAAATAACGGGACAACCTGGTTTTGAAGAGAGAAGTGGCAAAGTGATTGCCATAAGGAAAAAAGGCGATACATCGCGAATACTGTGCACTTATTCCAGCTATGACGAACTATTGGATTGGGCAAAACAACAATTCAGCAAGTCCTAATTAACGTTTTTGCTGAGAATAATTTCACAGTCGTTTATCACCCTTGGGAAGTTGCCACACTTCCTGCTATTTCGATCGCTTTCGACAGCCTTGGTGTATACCCAACATTGGCGTACATCAGCTCTTATCTTGCTTGCGATAATCCCAAGGTCTTTCACCACCATTAGGAAACCCCCACACTCCCCGCTGTTGCGCTCGCCCCATCTCCTCTGCGATATCGAACGCCTCACGGTTGTGACAATTGGCGCTGTACTGTTTGTAGTGATACGCCATACCCGCTTTGAGCATTTCCTCTTGCACCGATTGTTCGCCTGATGGTGACTCTAGCAATACTTCAGCTACACTGCGGCCGTACTTGTCTCGATCCATCTCAATAACTATGACTTGACCTTTTGCTTGGGCAACTAGGGAACGCAGGTAATTCCGAGACTCGATTCCCAGGGGTTGCTTGGCTTCTGGCGCATCGATGCCGCACAATCGAATCTTTTGTTCCTGATTATCGCACCGCACCCGAAAAGTATCGCCGTCATAGATTGAACCTTCAACCACCTGACACCGACGCGATTCTGTTTGGCTGGGAGGCTTGGCTAGTTTTGGTTTATCGTTGTTGGGTTGGTGGAAGTGGAACCAAACCAAAGCTGCGATGGCTAACAGGGGTAGGGCGTTGAAGAATTTCTGCATTTATTTATTGATTACCCAACGCTCTTTCTATTGCCAAATGTGCCAATTGTCGGTCAATCCAATTCTGGCAATCTTTAAAGGATTTGGCATCTTTAATCAATAGCTGGCAAAAGTATAGTCATTTATAGACATGGGAGGCTTCAAGTCCCTCCCCCTTCACTTTTACTTTGAGCGGATTAACCCGCCTCGGCTGAACTACGCAGCTCCCTATCCCATTGCTGAACGCATTTGGGATTGCTTTTCTGAGGATATTGTACGAACCGTTAACATCAGAATTGATTAATTGACCAATTGATGTTTGGTACAAACCTCGTTTAATTCGCTTGCCCGTGAAAACGGGGTCTTTATCAGTTTTTCCGTAAACTGGGATTGGGTCTAAACCCAGGAAGTTCGCTCGCGAGGTGTAGGACTCTTCTTGTACAATTACTTCGATTCCAACCAGTCGAGCTTTGTATTCTAACATTTCAATTAATCGAGAGTGAGGAATACTAACAAAGTTTTGGTTGGTTTGCTTCCCGAGAGCAATTTCAGTTTTCCACTGTGCATTCTTGCCAATTACTAGCGTCCCAATTTGTTTTGTATTTAAAATCGCAACAATCAGGCGACTGGCATGATGCAAGTAATTATCAACTTTTTGATGGCGACAACGAGTTAAGCGCTGAATCCGGGGTGAAGCTTTGCGGTTTCCCTTTAACTGGGATTGTAATCGTGAAGAGCGTTTGTTATAGAACTGGTTAATTGATTTCAATGGTCGCCCGTTAATCAACAAAGGGATAAATCCTGGTTGATTTGAAGTTAACACCACTAAATTATCCAGTCCTAAATCAATACTAGCTATATAATTAGCGTTGCTGATGGTGGACTCCGGTTCATCATAAATTACCTCAATTACATAGGAATCACATTTGGGAACCAACCTAACTTGACAAATCTGGTTGGGATTGAGTTGGGTTTTAATTGAAAGTTCAGTGCCGGAAAGCTTGATAATTCCTTTCTTCAACTGTTTGCTGCTAATCGCTTGAATCGTGTAAACGAGAAGGTTTCGCCCTTTGACTTTATCTTTGTACTTTGGCAATTTTGGGCTACCCGTGAATTTTGAAGAGTCAGCTTTGTAAGCTTTAACGGCTTCAAAAAACGATTTCCAATTCTTGTCTAGCACCATTAAGATTTGCTGACTTACTTTAGCAGGCAAAGCCTTATAGGCTTCGTGAGATTTCATCAATCGATTCATTTCGTTGTAATTGACATAGCCCCATCCATAAATAAAGTTCTGACGAATGACGTAATTGGCGGCATTGTAGAGGTTTTTGGATTTAAAGGCTAGTTCGTCAATTTGGGCGAAACGGTGTTCCGTTGATTTAATGATGTGTCTCTCTGTTAACTGCATTCAGAGCCTCCATCTTTTACGAGCGCGATTATTTTTTCCGTCTTTCTGCTAGCGCGACGTTGCCCATAAAGTCGTGCAGCAAAACTTGTGACTATCGCTACTAAGTCTTGCATTAACTCATCTTTTCCGTTCTCGGCAAGATTAACTATTTCTAGTTTGACTCCTGCCCGAAGAAGCAATACGCCTAAATAATTCGTACCAAATCGAGCTAATCGGTCTTTATGCTCCACTAGCAAAATGTCGTAGCCATCTTGTTGTAGCAGTGCTTCTAACTGCTTTCTGCGGTCATTCAATCCGCTGCCGATTTCTTTTACATTCCTAATAATTTGATAGCCATTGGCAATGGCGTACTCGGTCAACCGCTCTGATTGGCGGTTGAGATTTTCTTTGTTTTCGGAGGAAGAGACTCTGCTATAAATAGCGACTCGATTCTTCTTGACTTCGGTGGATGGTGCTTGTGGCACGTAGTCAACGATGATTAAACCGCTTTCTGTCTGTCGTGCCGGATGTGGTAGTTTATTCGCTTTCCACCACCGCCACGCAGTTGTGTAACTTATGCCTATTGCTTTGGCGTAGTCAGGTAGTTTCATTTTGACCTCCTGACTATATATTACCATCCTTGCTTACTACTGCTTATAAGCTTAATGAAGTTTTACAATACCACTAGAGCTTTGTTGACAACATCTGGCTTGATTTTGAACTTTAAGCTGTCTGCGAGTACCGCTGCTAGTTCGGTTACTGTCATCCCAAATTCTGTCAGAGGAGAAGTTACACCAATAAGTTGCTTTGCAGTCTCTGCTATCCCTCGCAATTCTGGGTACATCGATGCCAGCGAGTTGAATTTGAACTGGGCGATGGCAGAGGCACTCAGTCCGGTCTCTTGTAGCCAAGCAGTCAAATGGTCAATTGTCTCTATGGCAGCAGCAATTTTTTCGGGAGTAGGTATCTTTGCTCTTGAGTTTTCCATATCGCAATATTAGACAACAGGGGAGGTACTTAGCAAGACTTCAAAAAAATTTAAGCCGAAATAAAGCACAAACTCGTTCGGATTTGATATTAAACCACAAAAAGTTAAGGGATTAAGCGCGAGAAGATATCCCCTAACGGGAGAAGTTGAAAACAATTAGCTTCTCAAAGGTTATGGACTCTAACACGACTTTAATTGGCTTCTCAAATACTTGCTCTAAACCTGACAACGCTCCCCCCAGTGAAGTCAAAGAAGTGGTAGCGGTAATTTTTCCTTTTCTCACTCCGCCTCCTTTCGCTCAACTTCCCTTTAAAGTAGGCGATATCGTCAAATCTGGCAACCATTACGGCACGATAACAGCCCTCCATCAAACCGATAGACCTGTAATAATTACTTGGGATGCTAGTAACAACGAAGATAGTTTTTCCTGGAATTATACCTTAGATGAAATTCGGGTGCTTAAAATATCCCTTGTGCCTCTGTTTATTCCTCAAAAAACTACTGGAGAACTTCCCGCTTGCACAACAATTGTACTAGCTAATTCGCAACAACTACAATTCAGTAACCCCACTACTTTCCAAGTAAAATCGCTCACTGAACATCACATTCTCATATTTACTCTTGACCACTATTATCTCTTTCCCATCAACTTGTTCCCTGGCTACCCGACAAGTTGTGCCATAGATGTTTTTACACCCGAACAATTAGAAGCCAGTCGCTTTTTGTCTTTCAATGACCTAAAAATTAGGGCTAAGACCCATTTATTTTTTGAAGTCCCCGACAATTTCTTAGAAATTGTCCTACCAATTCAAAAGCACCAAATCAAAGAGAAATTGACTAAACAATTGAGTACAGAAAGTTATCACATTCTCGACTTTGATATTGCTTGGGAAGAAGCCTGGGAATATTGCCTTAAACATTTAGCTAAGAAACATGGATGGAGTGGTTTTCGAGAGGGCGATTGCCTCGAACAACGCCGAAATCAAGTGGAACAAAGGGGAATAGTTATTAGTTTGAATATTCAGGCACTACGCCCATTTCAAATTCAATGGGACAGTGGAGAAATTCAAAGCTACAGCTTGACTGAACTCAAAAGTTTAGGCATTACTCATATCCCAACTCTTATTAAATTATCGCCCAATGTTGCTTACCAAGTTAGCGAAGACGGCTCTTACTTTAAAGCTTGGCTTGGTTTCCGTACTAAAGCGTTAGCTAAGGCTTGGCTAATAGTTATTAAAAAGCTAGTTGGTCGCCTTAGCTACCTAATTGATTGCCAAATTCCAGAACTTCAACATACAGGTTCTAAATACGAGTATGTTGTAGAAACTCCCCGACATAAAACTTTAAAGAAGCGCTTAGAAGCTCTGCGGAAAGTGGCTGAACTTGATTTAGAAAAGATGCCAAAATGATGGGAATTGGGAAGAAAATTGGCTATTCTGTAACCAATGTAAATGCGATTAAAAACTCTGTGACCCATCCGGAAGATAAATCGCCTAGCGGCGAAAAATGTTGACTTTCTCTACTTATAAATACCAACAACAAGGAGCAATCCGAGAAAGTCAGGGTTTACTACACCACTTCAATTAAAAGTGCTGACGAGCTAAAAGTTAGAAGATGAAAAAGATGAAAGAAATCAATATTTGGTCTGGATGCAGCATCGGAATTGGGGCAGCATTAACTAATCCCACAGAGTTAGCTTTTAGAAAAGGAAACCTCAAGAATCACTACCCAGTTGAGTTCAATGGCAAGGTTTTCCGTGATGCTGAAGCTGCTTATCAAAATCACAAATTTGGACATTTGCAACAAGATATGACAATAATGACAGAAATTATTGTTGCGAAACTTCAACAACATCCACGATTATTAAAAACAATCGCAAAATATGGTGGAGTTGCTTGGCTTGAACAATGCAATCACATTGTTGGTGTGCGCGGCTCTCGTTGGGAAGGTCAAGGCAGAAAAAGCAATTTCATTCAATGCTTGATTTCAGCTTATATCTTGGTGTGTTAGTAAGAAGCAATTGCATTCTTCACAAAGACTCAAGGAGTAATCTTTGAGTCTTTTACTGGCTATCCAAAAATTTGAGGAATTTTACCATGAACAAAATAGTAATGATTTCTGGCAGTCGTTCCATCCAGAAATTGCCATCAGAGGCTCATACCTCTCTCAATCGCATCATTGAACTAGAACTTAAAATCATTATCGGTGATGCGCCTGGAGTTGATAGCTTAGTTCAGCAATACTTGCAGTCTAAGAACTACGAGAAAGTTTTGGTTTACTATTCCTTAATTAGTGGCAATGGCAAACCCAGAAATACTTCTGGTTATCCAGTTGTTGGTATTCCTGGACACTATAGCGATCGCGATATCGAAATGTGTTCGCATTGTGACTACGGATTAGCCATTTGGGATGGACATAGTATTGGCACAGCAGTGAATATCAAACGAGTTAAGAAAACCAAAGTTATTATTGTTTAACAACTAACAACAGCAGCAAAACTAGCTCTGAATTATCAAAAAATTCAGAGCTGATTTTTGATTAAACAATACTTATGACAACTTTTTTTGTCAATGACATAATCAGAGTTTTAGGTAAGTTCGCCTAACGAAAAATCAACCATTACAGCCATTCTTTTCTGAAATTCGGAACTATTGTTATAAGTCAGTTTTGATTTGAATGTTCCTCATACTCCCCCTCAAGCTAGCGCTTATTAGGATGCGAACGAATTAGCATTACTGTACACTAATGATTCAAACTTTACTAGAACGACCGCAGGAATTTAAACAAATTCCCTTTACTCTCAAGCCGCAGCAGCAGCAAGCACTCGACAATTTGAGAACATTTGCAAGCAGCACTTCCGCATTCTTCTTGCTTTGCGGTTATGCAGGCACGGGAAAAAGCACACTTATTTTCCTTATAATCAAAGAACTCTTAGCTCAAAGCAAGCGCATTGCCCTCACAGCACCCACTAACAAAGCCGTCGGTATCCTCAGAAAAATGGCAGCATCTCAAGGCATTTTCGGAGTAGATTTTATGACGATACACCAGCTTTTAGGCTTAGGCATGGTTCGCAAAGAACAAGAGAAAGTCTTAGAACAGACAAGCTGTTGTTACCTCCACCTCTATGATATCATTTTCCTCGATGAATGTTCGATGGTTGGAACTCAATTGTGGTCTTGGATTGAGCGCAGATTTGAACATACTCTCTTCAATCAGCGGAAATTAATTCTCATGGGCGACCCAGCGCAACTTAATCCTGTTGGAGAAAAGCGCTCGCCTGCTTTCAATATTGCCAATAAAGCTGTATTAACTCAAGTGGTTAGACAAGCTGGAGAAAGCCCCGTCCTTGATTTTATTACGGAATGTCGCTCATTTGTCAAGAGTAAAACAGATGTCTTTTTGCCACATCCGAATTACAACTCATTAGACAAATCTAACGGTGCATTCAAAGTTAAACCAGAAGCACTCATCCAATATGCTATCAAAACCATCAAGCGAGAATTTGCCTCAAATCCTGATTGTTTCCGGATTTTGTGCTGGACAAACAAGCGAGTCAACTATTACAATCAGGCTGTTCGAGAACAACTTTATGGTCGAACAACTGCCCGATTTATATCTGAAGAAAGGTTAATTACTAAGAAACCAGTTCTCGCTCCTGATGGTAAGACTGTGATTTTAGCCACATCAACTGAATTTACCATACAGCAAGTTGAAATAAGTCAGCACTACGGCTACCGAGTATGGCTGTTGAAGATTGTGACTGATGATGGTCTATTTCGGCAAATCTTTGTGCTGCATGAATCGGAAAGTAAGCGCTACCAAGCTGAATTGAAAGAGAAACTCAAAAGTGCCAAACGTAATGGATTTCTCTGGCGGAAGTATTACTGGTTTAAAGATGATGTATTTGCCGAAGTTGACAATTGCTTTGCCCTGACTATTCACAATTCTCAAGGTAGCACTTTTGATGAAGTTGGTTTGGACAGCAATGACATTTTGACTCGACTTTTGGTAGGCAAGGAAATGAGCACCCAAGAGAAACTTAAAGAGTACCACCGTCTTTTATATGTTGGAACAAGTAGATGTCGTCAACGAATACTATTTGTCCCTCCTAATTCATTCCGAGTGCAACGAGTATTAGCTCAATTGTAGAGGAAGGGGATGGGGAAGGGGAAGGGGAAGGAAAGATAAGTTTTCACTTTTTTGAGTTGAACCTTCTTCTCTCAGGACTTACGCACACGATGCCAGAAATCGGGTTTCTTCGTAGATATCTAGTTGAGAAAGCAACAATTTTTCAGAGAAATCCGGTTGATGAGCGTAAGTTCTGTTATCTCACTTATCAAAATCTAAATAATCAGTTTGCTTCAACTTGAACATAACGCGAGTTTACTGAACTTGTTCCACCCTTACCCCTCCCCTTCTCTTAACCTTCCCCTTCCCCTTCCCCTTCCCCTTCCTCACTGCTATCGCAGCGACCAATCAAATTCTTGACACCCGACTAATTATTATGGCAAAAACTCGACTTTCTGGAACACATTCTAAAGAGGAAGTAGTGGAGAGAACAGCTAAGAAAAAACGCTCAACTGTAACAGTCAGTAATTTGACTCCTACTACGAAGCCATCAGTCAAAAAAACAACTAAGCTTTCTTCTCCCCTACCCAAAACAACACAAATAGAAGAAGTAGCAGCGAACTACATCACAGACAATGGAACTTCTACACCTTCTGACACCCCAACAAATCCCACTCCAGAAAACCATCTCAATAATGAAATCACAGATTCTCCAACTCCGACATCTTCCCTATCGGCTGTTGAACTTGCCTGCAATTCAAGAGAATTCAACGATTATATACAAGCCCTGAAAGGCATCATTCCCAGCAATAGCAGCCATCCCATTTTGTCCAATATTTTGATTGAAGCTGATGCTGAAACTCAACATTTGCACCTGACTGCTTACAATTTAGAATTTGGAATGCAAGTGAGCTTTGGTGCGAATGTCAATCAATCTGGAAAGCTTACCCTCCCCGCACCCATACTTGCTGACATTCTGGGAAAATTTCCTAACGGCAGCCTTACCTTAAAGAGTTCTTCTGAAATTATTAAAGGAAGCGACGTTCCATCAGTCAGTGCCACTCTGAGTGCGTCAAGAAGCAAGCACGCCATTCGCGGGCTAGCTGCGGACGAATTTCCGGCTATCCCCAGCGTTCAACAGAAACTTGTAACGCTTCCTGCTAGCGTATTAATTTCTGTCCTAAAAGCTAGCTTATTTGCTGTCAGTGCGGAGGAAAACAAACGCATTTTAACTGGAGGTAATTTTCAACTCAGTCGCGACGCAGACAGAGGCCTCGATAAACTGAGAGTTTGGACGACAGACGGGCATCGGGTAGCAATGGTTTTAGGATTGAACGAAAGCAGCAATTCCCACCTTTTGAGCAGTCAAATAATTAATTTTACTGTCCCTGCTAAGGTACTCCGGTTATTGGAGCGTTCTTTGAATTCTGCTGAGAAAGTTACGATTTACTATGAAGGTTTGCCAGAGCAACCTAGTAATTTTGTCGCATTCGAGTGGAATAATTGGCGGTTGACAACGAAGTTGCTAGAAGGGCAATATCCGATTTGTGACCAAATTATCGCTCCCTATCGACATCAATTTAGCCATCAAGTGGTGGTTGAGAGGCTGAGCTTTTTAAAAGCCTTAGAGAGGTTAGCTTCTCACAGCGACAAGTCTCACCTAACAGCTATTTTAGAATTCGATTTAGATGCCCAACAAGTGCGAGCATCACTCAACAATACTCTCAGTTCAGGAACTGAAACAGTTGATGCTAAATTCTGGGGCTGTGAGTTTTGTCTCAAGTGCGACATCCGCTATTTGATTGATACAGCTAAAGCGATTTCCAGCTCTGATTTGCGGGTGTTAATGGCAACTCCTACCGCTCCCCTACTGATTACACCGTTTGGAACGCCTGCGTCGGGTACAGAGGCTTTAGAGTGCGAATATATTGTCGCTCCGCAAGAATAATTGAAAGGTGGGAGTGGCATCTAAATTTGATGCCCTCTCCTGCACAAATTCGCAGCCTATTGCTGTATAAATTAGGAGGGTTTAAGGTTTTTTTTGCAAGAGTACATTGTCTAAAAAAACACATCTTTTTTACTACTTATTTTTGTGATTTCAGCAAAATATTTGCTAGTAAATTAGTGAGTTTTAATGTTTCTCTCTATTGGTTGAAATAAGCTCGCGACAGCCGACAATTTGGCATTTTTAAAACTCCCAACACCGCAAGTAAGCGGGGTGTAAATTGCCCCAGTATTGCGATCTGGAATCAGTTTCCACTCGCTCAAACCTTTTACTTTCGATTTTTCCTTCATGCCGTGCTTTTTTGCTGTATCTCAGCAGCAGATGGTTTAGCAATTTTTCCTTGCGGTAGTGTGTTCAGCGCGATCAGCGTTCAAAAAAGTATTAGATAATTCATCCTGAGAAGACCTGCTATAATCATCCTAGATCAATAGTCCGGACAGTTTTTATAGGGCCCAATGGCTTATGCTCTAAGACTTTGAGCCACTATGGATAATTAAATCAATGTCAGCTCCACGCCGGACTTACATTTAATTCGACTTTTTTATGATCCTTGCCCTGTAAAGCTTGTAGTATCGTTCCAAAAACTGTCCGGAGTATTGCTAGATTGAACTATTACTTTGAAGTGGTTGAGTTGCTTCATGAACACAATTAAATTAATAGAGGATCGATACATGCAAGTGGGTTCTATCAAAACTCGTTATTGGAGTGCGGGTGATCGAGGAGATCCTGTGGTTCTGCTTCATGGTGGCGGCAGTTCCATTGAAGTTTGGATTAATAACATGCAAGCGCTAGCCCAACACCATCGCGTGTTTGCCTTTGATATGGTGGGAACCGGTTTGTCAGACAAGCCCATCGTACCTTACTCACTTGATTACCAACTTCAGTTTCTGAATGAGTTTCTCGATACATTCGACATTCCACAAATCAGTTTAATTGGGAACTCAATGGGCGGCAGTATTGCCCTCAAATTTGCGATTCACTCGCCAGAGCGAGTTCGGAAACTGGGATTGGTTTCTAGCTTTGGCTTGGGACGAGAAATCGACTTTTCTGATCGCTTGTTAGCTTCCTTCCCGGCAATCGCGAAACTGATGCCCGTGAATCGGAGTGTTGTCAGATGGGTATTGAACAGCTGTGTTTACAATCTGAACTCAGTTCCAGAGGAATGGATCGAACTCAATTTTCAGCGGTTTAATCTCCCCGGCCAGCGGAAAGCTTTAATCTCTCTCTTGACAACTAATTTGAATTGGGGGGGGCTGCGCCCTGAAGTTTTTATGCCAATTGTTCAGCAACTCGATCGCATCAAAGCCCCCACCCTGGTAATTTGGGGAAAACAGGACGCGATTATTCCCGTTGCCCATGCTTACGTTGCCGCCCAAAAAATTCCTAATTCCTCTTTGCATATTTTTGAGCAGTGTGGGCATTGGGCGCAAGTCGAACATCCAGAAGCTTTCAATAGTCTCGTTTTAGAGTTCCTCATGTAAGGGGTGTAATAATCGACATTCCGCACGAAGAAGGGTAATTAATGGAGTAAGCTGATAGAGCAGGTTTCAGGGAAGAAGGCTAATGGATATCCAGAACCTAGATCGCCAGCGCCAACAACTGAGCCAGGACTTACGCAAAAAATAGTTGGTAACACTATTAGTAGCGGTAAAATTCATAATTTTTACACTACAGATAGAGCTTATGCGTAAGTCCTATGAGCTTAACTTCAGGCACGGCTCCCCTATCGGGGAATAGTTACCCGAAGTATTCTAACCACTCAAAATGTACCAACCACTGCACCTCAAATACCGACCAAAAAACCTACAAGAATTAGTGGGTCAAGATACCATCAAAACAACCTTGACCAATGCCATCACCTCCTCCAAAATTGCTCAAGCTTACCTATTTACTGGCCCCAGAGGAACAGGCAAAACCTCAACCGCTCGCATCCTTGCTAAATCCCTCAATTGTTTGAATAACAAAAAGCCAACCGCCACTCCTTGCGGAGAATGTTCAAGCTGCAAAACCATTGACTCCTGTTCAAGCTTAGACGTAACTGAAATCGATGCTGCCTCTCACAATGGCGTGGATGATGCCAGAGAATTAATACAACACAGCAACTTTGCGCCAGCGATGAGCCCTTACCGCATCTGGATTTTAGATGAGTGCCACCAACTCAGTACCAGCGCTCAAAATGCTCTCCTCAAATGCCTTGAAGAACCTCCGGCTCATGTGGTGTTTATTCTCTGTACGACTGAAGCACATAAAGTCCTGCCGACAATTATCTCCCGCTGCCAAACTTTTAACTTCCGAGCCTTGTCAGTTGATGCTATTGTCGGACAATTGCACAAAATTAGCTCCGCTGAATCTATTGAGATCGCAAGTGATGCCATGCGGGCGATCGCTCGCACCTGCGACGGAGGGTTAAGAGATGCCCTGCAATTACTTTCTCAGCTTTCACTGCTAAACTCAGAGATTACCCTAACTCAAGTTGCAGAAGTATCTGGCAGCATCAGCGAGCAAGACTCGATCGCCCTTCTCAAAGCCATTCATTCTGGCGATACCTTAAGCGTACTGCAATCTTCGAGAACGCTTATTGACAGCGGCAAAACCCCCAAACTGATTCTCAGTAGCTTGCTAGCATCAATGAGAGATTTGCTCATTGTCAAATCAACGCGCCACTGCCAGAATTTAATTGCAGGGCCAGTAGGCTATTCACAACTGCGATCGATCGCTAGCACTCTTGATTTTGAAACAATTGATGCGGCTTGTACACAATTGCAAAAATCAGAATTTCAATTGAGAACTAGCACCAATGCTGCTACCTGGTTAGAAGTCTGTCTGCTGAACTTGATGCTGTCAAGCAAACCCGCTGCCCCCGAAACGCGGTTGCCGGCAACTTCCCAATCTAATCAGCCTGACAATTTTGATAAAACTCCTCAAAAAATAGAGGCAGATTCTCCTGACTTTGAGACAACTTGGGCGCAAGTAGTAGCAGCAGCGAAACCAGGCAATCGTAGCCTCTTAAACCGCGCTCAAATTGCCGAACTTTCGGCTGATTCATGTGTGTTAGCAGTAGAAAGAAAGTACGCGAACAAGTTTCAGAGTCACCTTGAATCCGTGCAGCGGATCGTTACTAAAGCTTTAGGCCGCTCTGTTACTGTAACTGTCAAACAACAGGAGGAGTTAGCAGCATGATTAGCATCCTAATTGGGAATGATACCTACGCAATTGAACGAGAAGTTGAAAATTTTAAGACTCAAACTCATCCTCTCTGGCGAGATTTCAACATCCATCGGTTTGATGCTTCTTCCCTGGATATAGCTATTTCTGCGGCTGCTTCAGTTCCTTTTGGTGTCGGAAGTAAACTTATCGTAGTTGAGAATTGTGATTTCAAGCAATTTGGGGAGACGGGGCTAGAACTACTGCAAATCTTGCCCCATTTACCCGCTACAACGCACTTAGTTTTCACTGCTGCTGTTATCGACAAACGGCTCAAGGTAGTCAAGCATTTATTGCTGTTTGGTAAACTTAAGGAGTTTACTCTCATTCCTCCTTGGCGTACTGATTTAATTGAAAATGCGATCGCTGCTACTGCTAAACAGATGAATCTCTCAATTGCCAGAGATACTGTCAGTTATCTAGCGGTAGCGATTGGTAACGATTCTGCTAGAAGAGTTAGTGAACTGGAGAAATTAGCCATTTATGCTGCGGGCGATCGCATTACCAAAGAATCTGCTAAAATCCTCGTTCCAGCTACCACAGCCAACTGTTTTCAACTGGCAGAAGCTCTTTTAAAAGGTCAAGCAGTGGCGGCAATTAAGGTGCTTGATGAATTGCTATCTCGGGCAGAGTTTTCTTTAGCAATTATTGCTACTCTTCAAACTCAGTTTAAAACTTGGCTGTGGGTAAAAGCTACTCTGGATTCCGGCGGCAAACTTTCTGATAGTGAAATTGCTAGTATGTGCGGAATTAGTAACCCCAAACGGCTGTATTTCCTTAAGCAGGAGGTTAAGGAAGTATCTGCGAACTTCTTAAGTCGATCGCTCTCCATTTTGTTTGATTTAGAAATTGCCCTCAAAACCGGAGAAAAGTCTGATTCAATGTTGCCTGCTTTGCTCAGAATCACTCAACTCACTAAATAACAGAAAAG
Organism: Microcoleus sp. D3_18a_C4; assembly: GCF_036702415.1. Classification (NCBI taxonomy): domain Bacteria; kingdom Bacillati; phylum Cyanobacteriota; class Cyanophyceae; order Oscillatoriales; family Microcoleaceae; genus Microcoleus; species Microcoleus sp. D3_18a_C4. The sequence continues at coordinate 104,130 of NZ_JAUBTI010000004.1, forward strand.
GCTGCCGAATTAAATTGGCAGCCTTTTACAGCGTATCCCAGATTTCTGGAGTGCAGTAGGGACACGGCATTGCCGTGTCCCTATGTGGATTTATCAATCCGGGATGTACTTCATAAACGTGGAATCTGCTGTATTAGTCCTGTTTTTTTTGTTTTGGGGTAGCGATCGCCACTCTAACATTCTTCTTTTCCTTCTGCTATATTTTTAGGGACTCAATCCCAAACTTAACCTCACTTCTTGCGGGACTTCTTTGCAAAACTTTAATGCTTGACGTGCTGTATCCTTATCAGCAGAAGCCCCTGGATAACGATAAGCAACCGCAAAAGCAGTTAACGCTAAAAGTTTCTGGCGAGAAATATCATAATTAGGTTCAACAGGTAAAAGTAAATCCAATAAAAATGTCAAATTATGAGTTTTACTAAAACTAATTCCCGCAAAGCCGTAGTAAAATCCCCTTCAGCTTTATCAACCCATTCAACTGTTAGCGGATTCATAAATCAGCTTTCCTTTTTCTATAATTTCTCGCAAGAAAAAATCATTCCAGGCTAGGCGTTGCTCAATCTCTACAGGAGTTCGCACTAACAAATCTATGGCAAACTTTGGTTGAACTTTATTTAAAATTTCCCAAGTTTTGCGAAAATTGCTCCCTTTGTATGGCAAAATCACTAGCAGATCTACATCCGAGTCATTTTGAGGGTTTCCATAAGCATAGGAGCCAAATAAAATAATTTTTCTGGCTGAAATTCATTGACAATAGCCTGACTTAATTGCATGATGTTCTCCCTTTCTATCATACTCAATAAATGCTCCTTTATTGATTTTTTTGTAATTAAGACCAGTCTCAAATAGGAATAAATTGCATTTAGTTTAATCAATTAAATTTATTCTAGCATAATTGTAAAGTCTGTCAAGATCGTCTTAAGTCTAAAAGGTTGTCACTCCTACCAAAAGCAGTCCGACTCCCAGTTGGTTTTTTTATTAATTTCCTCTCTCGTTCTTTTTTTTACCTATCGGTAGTAAGAGAGAAAAGATTCATTCTTAGAGTGACCAATGCCTCCCAATTATATCAACCTTCTTTCCCAACTAATAGCCAGACATGATTTTCACCAAAATAACTTCCCAGAAGCAAGCCACTTGCAGCCAACTGCAACAGCCGATTTGTGTGAGTTTTTAGGCGAAGAGGTTATTTATCAGACAATCGCGACTGCTACAACTCCTAAGCTCTACAAAATTCCTCAAGACTTGCCGCCTTCAATAATTTCTGCTTTGCACAGCCAAGGCATTCAACAGCTTTATTCGCACCAAATTAAAACACTCAAAGCCGTGCGCCAGGGCAAAGATGTCATCCTCAGCACAGCAACAGCTTCTGGCAAATCTTTAAGTGCGTACTTGCCTATTTTAGAGGGCATTCTCCAACATCAATTTACTGCACTCTCTATTTATGGTTTGAAAGCTTTAACAGCCGACCAAAGTCAAAAACTTGCCGATTTGCTCCAACTGATTCCTGAGCCTGCGCGCCCGCGCCTTGCCCTTCTAACTGGAGATACTCCTCCCAAAACCCGAGAACAATTATTAGCTGCAAATCCTAGCATAATCAGCGCAACACCAGAGTTAATTCACTATGCGCTGAAAGGCGTTCACTGGAGTCAGCCTTGGCAGCATTTTTTAAGTCGCCTCCGCTATATTGTCCTAGATGAAGCTCACACTTTTAACGGAGTTTACGGAGCTAACATGGCTAGCTTAATTCGCCGCTTAAAATTGGCAGTAGACGAGCGCGGAGGTTCTTCTCAAAAACTGCAATTCCTGATGTTAAGTGCTACCGTTGGCAATCCCGTTAAATTAGCGAAGTTACTATCTGGTAGAAGTCGCAAGCGAAATATCAATAAACCCGAGCGGTTAGTTTGGATTAACTCTAGCGGAGCTGCTGTCCCAGAACGGCAATTAATTGTTACTAAACCCACTCATGATGCTAATTCCGATGTTGCTCGCATCATTATGTTTTTGTTGCAGCAAGGGCAAAGCGGAATTTGCTTCGGTAACGGCAGACAAGCAATTAAGAACTTGTGGGCAACTTTTAAGCAAGAAGCTGTAACTCAAACTAACTCGGGAATTGAGTCGCAAGTAGCAATTTTCTACGGCAGTTTAACAAGCGAGCGCCGCATGGAAATTATTAACTCTTTGCAGTCAGGAACAGTTAAGTGTATCCTCAGCACTAGCGCTCTCGAAGCAGGAATTGATTTGCCTCAACTTGACTTTGCTATTATTAGGGGATGGCCGGGAAGCTTGCAAGCTTTCAGGCAGAGGGCTGGCCGGGCTGGTCGCGCAAACTCCGGTTTAATTGTCTTCATTCCTATTGCACAATCACCTTTGGATAACTATTTTGCCGAGCGCCCTGAATTGTTGCTGTCGGCCGAATCTGAATTGGTGAGCTTTAATGCCAATTATCCCATAGATATTGCCAAACATTTGATGTGCGCGGCTGTCGAAACAGGCATTCCTGCCAGTAAGCTCAAGCACTACTTTGGCAAGAGCGCTTATATAATTGCAACGGCTTTAATTGAGCAAGGTGTTCTTCACAGAAGCCGGGATAAATTATGGGCTAAGGGCTTTCCCCATAAAGATGTAAACTTTCGAGGGGGAACGGGTTCTAGCACGATACAACTGGTGGATGCGGAGACTCAAGAAGAGATTGAACTCCTCAGTGCGGAGATTGCTTATCGAGAGGTATTTCCTGGTGCTATTTACCGCACGCAAAACTCAGACGGCTGTTTGGTGACTTATACTTCGCGCTCGCTCTTGAATGGCAAAGCTATTTTGCAAAACACCCCTGAAACTCGACTGTTTACTGTAGCGATTAGCCACACTCATACCAGCCTCAAGCAGAATTTGAGTTTGCCTCAACAAATCCCGTTAGTCATTCCAGAAGTTGAAGGAAATGTTCAAACCAATTCAACGGATAGTAATGCAATTCCAGCTCAAGCTATTCTGGAACTGGTTTGGGGAGAAATTAGCCAACTCGTCACTGGTTATCAATTATTGACTCGCAATTACGAGTTAACTTGTCTCAATAGAAAGTGTGTCAATTACAGAGAGCATTTACCAAAATGTACTGCCTGTCCTGTTTGTGGCAAAAGAACTCGCTCTGCTGAGCTAACATCGGTTCTTAATGAGGTAAACTTTGAGCAACCTTACGAAATCAAATTTGCGACTCCTGTACTGCAAATTAGTTTTAATTCCCCGGTTGAATGTTATCTGCAACAGGTAGTAACAGCTACTCGCCAGGAATTGCTTCAATCTCAACAGGAGATTCCGCCCGGATATCAGCAGTTGTGGGAGTACCCCGCGAATTTGTTGGCTATTCACAGTTTCGGCCATCAAATTTTAGCCGCTTTACCTCTGACTATTTTGGCTTCACCTAATGATGTGAATTTTCTAGTAGAGAAGAGAGGTGCAAATGACTATGCAGGACTCTTTTACGATTTAGCAGAAGGGGGTTCGGGAACCTCCGAAGCTATTTTTCGTTCTCTCCCTCAATTAGCTCATGCGGCTGCTGAGTTAGCCCGCAGTTGTTCTTGCAGTTCTGGCTGTCCTAAATGTTTGATTCAGTCGGGATGCCCTGATGGTAACAAAGCTTTACTCAAGCAGGTGGGGCTGCTGCTGTGCGAAGCATTTTCTACTCCTCAAATATCAAAATAATTGGTGGAATAGACGGCTGAGAAAGGGGAATGGGGAGAGAGAAATAGGGAAAATGGGAGTGGGGAATAGAGTGTAGCTTTTTTCAAACAAAAAAGCTACACTGTATTCCCAATTTTTTTTACTGTTTTTATTAAACAAAACGCTGCTTGCATCAACATAGAATTGTGCGAACCGCTACTGCGGTTTTTAGGGGTGCATTTTTCGGACTTGTACTCATGAAAAACCAGCTTTTATTACCAGTTATTGACTCCAAAACTAGAGAGTCAACGCTGTTACATTTCAGAAATCAACCCTATAAACAAAAGAAAAAGCAAGCTTTAATTCCTAACCTCAAACGAGATTTAAAGCATGGCTGGCTTTTAACAATTCTCGCACAAATAGACCGATGTTTATGGGGAAGGTGGGATTATTGGGCTTTGTGTCAAGCTGTCCCCGCTCATGCCTGGATGCGGTGGAAGATGGAGCCAATGCTAGCCATTCTGGAGAACAGAAAACCCGAAAATTTACCCAAATTTGTAATTGAGGAAACTTTGCCAGCAGAACCGATTCCCCAAATTGAATGGCAGCATTCTCCTACCGCAGAAGCCATGTTAGATAATAGCCTCAATTGCATTCCCAAACATGGAGAATGGAAAACTTGGTCAGCTTGGGACTATTTGGAGTTTTTCTTGGACTGGGTTTTGTTCGCATTCGGACATCCAGCTTACAAGATTTTACCCAAAGAACCCGCCGGCTGTGAAGGTGCATCAATGCGCCTTTATCAGATGTTTGACCTGTCAATTCTCATGCTATATCCTGAAGATTATATGGGCAGACTGCTACCCCAAATCTGCGGAAAGACTGCTCAAAAAAGTTCAGGATTTTATCCGACACCCTTAGCTTTGTGCCAGTTGATATCTAAGTTGGTCAGTGGTGATAAGACAGAGCGAATTTCCAGCTTCAATGAACCTGCGTGCGGTACGGGTGCTTTAATGTTAACACAGTCGAATTACTGTCTGAGCGGTATCGGTCAAGATATAGACCCTACTCTGTTAAAATGCGCTTTGTTTCAGTTTTATATGTTTTCACCTTGGCTGGCTGTTCCGATTTGGTGGTTGGGTCAAACTGATTTGCTCCTTGGCAATAGTTTAAGTAGCGATCGACCCCAATCAACGAACGCCACTTATTGGTATAATGAGTGGTTTGAACCAGTCGAGTCTCAGGCTAAAAATGATACTGATTGTCCTGTCGAACATGAAATAAGTTCAGGAGAAAGCTCAGAAGTTATTGACTTGAATGATCAGACATCAATTCACTCAAATCCATTAGTTCAAGAAGTTGTTAAGGGCAAACACCGACCCAGAAAGATGACGACATCGCCTCACCAATTTACGCTGTTTAATTTAGACGAGTTCTAGCTCAATACCTACCTATCGAACGATTGTTGTGGTGCAGGTGAAGAGTTGAGTAAATCGCATTTAAGGTTTTTTTCACTGTTAGCAACCAAGCTACCGATATTGCTGGCAAGCTATCACGCATGAGTTCGTAATTCGGAAAGCAACAAGCCGAAGAAAGCGCCGTCAGACACTCAGTTGCGAGCGCGACTACACAACCAATTTAGGGTGCATAAACGTCAGAACCACTAATTTATCAATGTCTATGCACCCTAAACGCCGGTAATTTAGGGTGCATAAACGTCAGAACCACTAATTTATCAATGTCTATGCACCCTAAATGACTCGCTTGCTTTAGGGTGCATAAACGCCAGAACCACTAATTTATCAATGTCTATGCACCCTAAACATCGGTAATTTAGGGTGCATGGATGCCAAAACCATTAATCTATCAATCGCTATGCACCCTAAACGCCGGTAATTTAGGG